>JAIFWL010000013.1 GCA_019661845.1 Candidatus Parcubacteria bacterium | reverse complement strand
GGGGGATCTACGTACAATCAATGGCAGAGTCCTTCGCCAAAATTCTAGGGGACGACTTTTTATTTATAGTTAGGGGAGAGGTGCCAGAGAGTTTAAGTAAACAAATGAAAGTGATGGGTGTTAAGGCGGGTTGGCGATTGAGAAGAGGCTACTATTTCCTCTGGATCCCTATAAATATTTTTCGGAGTAAGTGGTTTAGCTCTGAGTATATCTTCCTTTCTACAGATCCTTATCTACTAGCCATCCTTATATTCTGGCGGAGGATCTTTAGATTAAAATATAAGGTTTCCTCAGATTGGCATCAGATGTTTGATGATTGGCGGGATATGTATGTTGCGAGCGGGAGTGATGTGATGTTCGCCACTTCAGAAAGACTCAAGAGTTTGCTGATAAAGAAGTGCCACGTTCCTGAAGAAAGAATCGTCGTAGCTTATGGAGGTGTGGATACCAGCCTGTTCCATAATAAATCTAGCATTTCTAAAGAGGAGTTAAGAAGAAAACTGGAATTAAGAGAAGAGGATTTCCTCGTGGGGTTTATCGGAGCCTTTAAAAGTATGGGATTACTAAAAGGGTTGGATACTATGATAAAGGTGCTGCCACTTATTGATCCTGCTATAAAAGTGGTGCTAGTAGGAGCTCGACCATTAGAGACAAGGGAGTTGGGAGAACTGGCTAATACACTCAGGGTTTCTAACAGAGCTATCGTTATTCCATACCAACATTATGAGCAGGTTGTAGAATATGAATTAGCTATGGATGTGCTCGTGATCCCTTACCCTGATCTACCGCACTTTAGAGATTATGGCTTCCCTATGAAAGTATGGGAATATATGGCTACTGGGGTGCCCATCGTGTACTCTAACCTCGGGATTATGAGGGAAGTGCTGGATGGTCATGGAACACCATTTACCCCTTCCGACGAGCATTCCTTGGCTAAGGTAATAAATCATATGCATACTAATTACCTTGATGTGAAAAAAATCGCATCTAAGAATAGAGAGTTAGTAAGAAATTACAGCTGGGACTCTAGGGCCGATACAATAATCAAGACAATAAAGAACAACTAATATGTGCGGCATATCAGGATTTAATTGGAAAGATGAGAACAAGATAAAAGGAATGGTTTCCTGCCTCTCTTATCGTGGGGGAGACGCCCTAGGCACTTTCCTTGATGAGGGAATTTCCTTAGGACACAACCGTTTGAGTGTCATCGACTTGTCTTCTGGGGCAAACCAACCAATGCTCGGTGGTAGTGGACTAGCCATTGTCTTTAACGGGGAGATTTATAACTTCCATGAACTTAGGAAAGAGCTCGAGAGTAAATATCAATTTAAAACTAAGAGTGATACAGAGGTAATCCTCGCAGGATATCGAGTATGGGGGAAGAGCGTTGTAGAGAGACTTAACGGCATGTTCTCCTTCGCTATTTATGATAAACAGGAGCAATCCCTCTTCTGCGCTCGGGATCACTTGGGTATGAAGCCCTTATATTATTTCTGGGATGGTAAGAAATTTATCTTCGCTTCAGAGATTCCTGCTATCCTCACTCATGATGTACCTAGGATTCTAAATAAAGAGGCTCTTAATCATTACTTCAGAATTCTTTTCGTGCCAGAGCCCATGACTCTATTTAAAGATATTTATAAGCTTCCTGCATCTCACACTCTGCTTCTTAAAGATGGTGAGATTGTGATCGAACCATATGGGAAGAAAGATTCTTCTAGAACAAATCTTTCTTACGAGGAGTCAGTAAAGGCGCTTAAGGAAAAGGTGGTCAAGGCAGTTGAGAGGCATCTTATAGCTGATGTGCCAGTTGGGGTTTACCTCTCTGGTGGTATTGATTCAAGCATTATCCTTGCTGCTGCATCACGCTTCCATAAAAATATAAAAACTTTCACCATAGGATTCGATCTCGAGGACAACAATGATAGTTCTAAATTTAACGCTGACTTTAGACTAGCAGAGAGGACTGCCAAGTTCTTTAATACAGAGCATCACCCACTAACATTCTCTGTAGAGGAAGCTATGGAGGCTCTAGGAGAGGTGTCTAGGCACAACAGTGATCCAATATCAAACCCTACTTCGATTGCCATGTTCCTTCTAGCGAGATTTGCCAGGAAGGAGGTTACAGTTGCTCTGACGGGTAATGCTGGGGATGAGCTCTTCGGGGGCTATGAGAGATACAGAACGGCTTTGTGGGCTAGGTATCTTTATACGAGGTCAAACCTCTTTGCTAAGTTTATGTTTGAGAAAGATAATAAACTTTCTAGAATTATTGCTACCGAATTTTTCTTACCTAGCTCAAAGATAAAAAAATATTATAAAAAGTATCTACATGGTGGCGATGCTGTAGAGGCTCTGATGAATGCTGATAGACTCGCGTGGCTTCCTGAACACTTCTTTATGCTCTCCGATAAGATGAGTATGGCAAGTGCCTTGGAAGAAAGGATGCCATTGGGAGATAAGGAACTATTAGCATTCTCCCAAACTCTACCTAGGAAATATAAGGTTGACCTATCGAGGACAAAGAAGATTTTAAAAGATGCCTTCAAAGATGATTTGCCGGAATTCCTACTCGACCAGCCGAAGCGAGGCTGGTTCTCACCTGCGGCTAAGTGGTTTAGGAATAAGGAGTTCGCCAATTTCGCCAGGGGAGTTTTGAGAGAAAGTTACTATGCGGGGAGTAGCCAACTTTTCAATTGGGAAGCCTTACATGAAATGCTCGAGAAGCACATAAGTAAGGAAGAGTATAATCTCACTCCCCTTTGGGCAGTTCTTACTTTCCAACTTTGGGCCAAGGAGTTTAAGATAGAAATATGAAAAATAATAATAAATTAATGACTAATACCTCTATAAATGTAAAAAAAGATTTCTTCACCATCAGTATCAACAGAATATTGAAGGATAAAAAATCTGTCATAGATATTGGTGGAGGACTTAGAGCCTTGCCAGATAAGGGGAATAGGCATGACACTACCCAGCAATGGCTCGTACCATTGCTAGAAAAAATAGATTATAAGATTTTAGATCCTGTTAATACCTACAATCCAGATATAGTTGGTGATATCCATGATCTTCCGTTTGAAGATAACTCCCAAGAAGCCATTATCTGCATTGCGGTACTTGAACATGTTGAGAATCCAATTAAAGCGTGCGAAGAAATGTATCGAGTTTTGAAGCCGGGGGGATACTGCTTTGTTTACGTACCCTTCCTTTATTATTATCATGCTGAAAAAGGTTATTACGGTGACTATTGGAGATTTACGAAAGATACTATTTCTATGCTTTTCAAAAATTTCTCTTCTGTTGAGAGTCATCCACTACACGGAGCTATCGAAACTTGGGTCAAGATCAGCCCTTTAGGGAACATTCATTTCCTAAGATGGATAGCTGTAAAATTGGATTCACTATTGGGTAAGAATCAAAGTAACCAAGTAAGTGGCTTCAACATATTTCTAGTAAAATGAAGAAACTGTATTACATTGCCAATATCCGCATTCCTACTGAGAAGGCGCACGGTATTCAGATTATGAAGATGTGTGAGGCCTTCTCTCACCAGGGAGTAGAAGTGGAGCTGGTTGTCCCAGAAAGATCAAGTGACATTAAGGAGGACGTATTCGACTATTACCAAGTGGAGAGGAACTTCACTATGACAAGACTATGGTGCTTGGATTGGGTCCGTTTCGGTAAACTTGGTTTCTGGATTGAGTCACTTACTTTCGCCGAAAGAGTTTTCTGGCATATTGTATTTGAAGATGGGGTATTTTACACTCGAGACGAATTTATGGCAGCTTGCCTCTCACTTATAGGCAAGAAGACAGTTTGGGAAGTACACATGGGCCAGCGAAACTTCTTAGCCAAGCTCGTTGTTAAGATGGGCGTACCTCTAGTTACAATTTCCCAAGGACTTAAAGATCTATACTCGAGCGCTCATAAGATTCTAGTCTCACCAGATGCCGTAGATGTCATCCGATTTGACTTAGCTATTACGAAAGAGGAAGCGAGGGAGAAGCTCGGTCTACCCGAAGACAAGAAAATTGTTATGTATACCGGCTCTCTTTATAAGAGGAAGGGAGTAGAAACTCTTCGTGAGGCGTCTAAGGCATGGGGAGAAGATATCCAATGCATTATCGTATCCGGTAAGCCTTACAAAGAAATTCCTCTATATCTTAAAGCAGCCGATGTTCTGGTTCTACCTAATAGTAGTAAAGATCCAATCTCACAACTCTACACTTCACCTATGAAGCTCTTTGAATATATGGCTAGTGGTAAACCCATAGTTACTTCTGACGTGCCATCAGCACGGGAAATTCTTGATGACAGTGAAGCATACTTCTTTACTCCAGATGATGCAGAAAGCTTAGCCCACGTGATAAAAAGAGTTTTCGAAGATCCATCTCTAGCACAGAGTAAGGCCGAAGCTGCACGCATAAAGGCAGATAAATATACTTGGGATAAAAGGGCAGAGCAGATTATTGAATTTATTTCATGAAAGAACATCTAAATAACTTAGCTGCACTGATCCCGAATCTCTACAATAAACGGATGCTGGATGTTGGCGCTGGGGAGGGGGGCTTCCTCATCGAATGCGCTAAGCGAGGCCTTAAAGCTGAGGGGATTGAATTGAATCAATCTAAGGTAGAAAGAGCGCGCACTAAAGCTCTAAAAGAAGGATTGGATATCAATATCATTCAAGGAGAGGCCGAAAACATGCCCCTAAGTGATAGTGCTTTCGACTTCCTTAACGTTGCTGAAGTGATTGAACATGTTAAGGATCCGGAACAAGTTTTGTCAGAAATGCATAGAGTAATGCAGGCTCTAGGCCAAGCATATGTGAGTGTGCATAATCGCTTCGGTTTATACGATACTCATTTCCATATCTACTTCCTGGGTTGGATGCCACGCAGTCTGGCAGAAAAGTATCTCACTCTGTTAAAGAAAAATAAAGATTATGAGAAAATGCCAGATAATCAGCGTATTAGTGAAATGCATTATTATACCTTCGGCCAATTTAAGAAGCTGGCGCAGAGGAAAGGTTTTAAGGTAACAGATTTAAGAGAAATAAAGCTGTTTAAAAAGTTCGGCTATCCTCTAGGGTTCTTCCTGGTGCTTTGTTATAGGATGAGTTTGAGACCACTTTACTTCAGTACTTTCCACTACCTTTTAGAGAAATAAGATTTAAATTTATTCCAACATTAGATTAGTTTGACAGAATAAGAATAAAAGCCACAATATAGCGAGAAAGCTCACGTCCACTGGTTTGTTACAGTTCAGAGGAGAGATTGATGAAGGCAAAAGTACTTTTGGTGTACCCACCTACTCAGTTGGCTCGGAGAGAGGCGCGGCGCCCCGACGGTTCACTTGGCCTTCTTTACTTGGCCGGTGCACTAGAAGCTCAGGGTATCGAAACTGATATCCTTGATGCGAACGTCGGCACCCTGGAAGACAAGCTGGAAGACACTTTCGACAAGCTTGTCATGCAGGAGAATGGCCTCATCCGCATCGGTATGAGCATTGAGCGCCTGAGCGACGTCATCGCTCACGGCGGCTACAACGTAGTGGGAGTGAACAGCAACTTCACCCCACAGACGCGCATGGCCCTTGAAGTAATTCAGGCTGCTAAAGCAGTTTCGCCGGAGATCCTCGTCATTGCTGGGGGCATTAACGCCCGTGCTTTGGCAGGGAGGTTCCTCGCGGCTGGTGCTGATGCAGTGTGTAATACCGAAGGGGAGAGAGTGATTGTGGAGTTGGTACGCGCTTGGGACCGAGGGGAAAACCTCGCTGTCTCGGGCACAATGACCCTCAAGGAGGGGAAGATTGTAAACCGTTTCCCAGCTCCAACTGACACTCTCACCGATCTAGATGGTCTGCCTTTCCCCACCTGGTGGAAGCTCCCTTGGGAACATTACGACCGCATCGAGGCGGCCGGAGGAAGAAGTTTCCTCCGTGATCCAGAGCGATCGGCAGCCTTGATGATGTCGCGAGGGTGTCCCTTCGTCTGCGACTTCTGCCACATCTCTTTCGAGAAGCAATTCCCTGAAGAGACTGGCGGAATAGGCAAGCTGCGCTTCAAGTCAGAATCCCGGGTTCTCTCAGAGCTCGAGATGCTGAAGAGCCTACGTGTTGGCAAGGTCTATCTCGAAGACGATTCACTCTTGGCCAACAAGCCTAGAATGAAGAAGATCCTGATTGAAGTACGGAAGATGGGGTTGAAGCTCGCCGACGTAAACGGCGTAAACCTCGTCCACTTCCTCAAGGGCTCTAAAGGAGGGCCCCCAGTCATCGACGTCGAGTTCCTGGAGCTTCTTTACCAAGCTGGTCTCACCCAGATCGTCTTCCCCGTCGAGTCAGCCTCGCAGCGTATCCTTGACCGGTACGCTACGGGCAAACTGAACCACGACAAGCTCGATGTCCTCGAGCTAGTCAGGATCGCGAGGGGGATCGGCATCACCTGCCCAGTCAACATGATGATTGGTTTCCCAGACGAAACCGAGGAGGAAATCCAGTCATCAATCGAGTTGGGGAAACGCTTGGTAGAAGCTGGGGCGGAGTACTGTTCCTTCAAGATTCCGGTGCCACTGCCTGGCAATCGTCTACACGACTTCGCCTTGCAGAAGGGGTACTTGAGACCGGATTTCGACCCCGACCTCTTCAACTGGAGGAACGCTGTGATGCAGAACACCACGGTTCCTCCGGAGCGTATTGAGGAACTCCAATTGGAAGCCGAGTACGGCGTGAACTCCGAGGAATATCGGAGGAATCGCCTCGAAATTGAAATCGGAACACGATGGGAAGGAGGGAAAAAGAAGTAAGTAGCGTGGGCGGAGAGTCTGGTAGACTCTCCGCCCCTTTTGAAATATGATTAGTTGATTCTATGGCTAATATCCTCAAAAATCTTCATATTATAGTGCGCTGTTTCTACCTCTATCTTATTCAGGGTAAGGCAGACAAGACACTTTCTTCACCTAAATCTATTATCATCATCCAGCGCGCCAAACTGGGGGATATGATTTCTACCACACCGATGTTTCGAGCGGTAAAAAAGGTTTATCCAGAGTGCAGAGTGATTGTAGTAGGTAACTCAATCAATAAGAAAGTTCTTGAAGGGAATCCCGATGTTGATGAATACATCGTCTGGAATGATGACGTAAGTGAGATGGTTAAAATTTTTAAGGAAAGGAAGCCGGACTTTGGCTGCACAACTTCGCCAAACTTCCACTCTTTGGCAGCCCTATACCTGAGTGGCATTAAGAGTATCTCGGCACCTATTATTCTAGGTGGATGGAGTCCTTATGAGACTAGGTCGTATAAGATTATCCGCCGTTTCGTCATAGCGAAAGGACACAGGATGCGTCATTATGTGCCTCTGGAAAACTTGAAACTTCTTGAACCTCTTGGCATCTTTGAAACAAATACTAAGAAATATATATATTGGAGTAAGGAGGCTGAAATAAAAATTAATCAGTTCCTATCTGAGATTGGTACTGAACAGGCGATGTTGGTGGGAGTAATGCCTGGTGCTGGCAATAAGATCAAGCAATGGCCGCCAGAAAGGTTCTCTCAAATTGTCGATTATCTGGTGGAGAAGTATAAAGCCAAGGTGTTAATCATTGGAGGAGAGACCAATCGCAAGGAGATAGAAGAAATGTCCTCTAAGGTAAGGAACAAGGAGAGTCTCGTTGACTGTAGTTGGTCATCAATTGATGAACTTAAGGCTCTTATTCCAAGGCTCGATATGACTGTGAGCGTCGATACAGGGCCCATATTTATCGCAGAGGCCTCAGACGTACCAACTATAGATATAGCTGGTGCCATACATCCAAGTGAAATGGCTCCTAATGATGACAACTTCCACCTCATCGTACAGTCAAAAGGTGAACCTCAAATCTGGACCATGAATGCTCGCGTCTATGATTATGAGGAGGCAAGGAAACAAATAGAAAGTATTACCGTATCAATGGTAATGGAAAAAGTTGACGAGCTTATGGAAAAAATTAGGAGTAGAGCTGGCACTTCTTCCTAAAGTATCTACATCAAATTCGTTTAAAATGAATTTCTCTACTACGTGAGCGACCCCATCGTCCTCTACACTAGGAGCGATATAGTGAGCAATCCTCTTCAACTTGTCGTCGGCATTACCCATGGCGATTCTTAATCCACAAACATTGAGAAGAGGGGTATCATTTCTCGCATCACCCC
>JAIFWL010000075.1 GCA_019661845.1 Candidatus Parcubacteria bacterium | reverse complement strand
GAGGACAGGGTGATCGTTCACGACCCTCTGTGGCAGGCATGGGAAAATCCTTTCCCGGAGCAGAACACGGCCCTCCACCTCATCGTGAGCCCAAAAAGGCACGTGGTGGACAGCACCCTCTTGACCTCCGAGGAGTGGATGGTCCTTCGTGAGGTGCTACGCAAGCTCAAGGACCTGTTCAGCTATACCAGTCGAGGGGTGCTGATGCGCGATGGTGACGCCACGCTCTCTGCCGGTACGATCGAACATCTCCACATCCACATCATGGTACCGAACGGTACCGGTCGAGTGGAGAGCCCCTTCTACAAAGGCGCCGAGGATGAGGAGAAGGGCGTACGCCGTGCCATCGTGTATGAGAAGGTGAGACAGGGCCAGCAACTCACCCTCGAAGACACCGATCTCGTGAAGGATCGGCTCTAGAAACCGCCGACGAGTGTGCAGCAGCACGCTCGTCGATTTTTATTCCACGTAGATTATTTCTATCCCCTTACCCTTAAGAACCTTGTCTTGATCGAGCATTTGATAACCCCCAGCATAATAAATCTTCTTAATCCCAGAGAATACAATTTGTTTAGCACATAGAGAACATGGGAAAACTGTTACGTATAAAGAGGCTCCTTCGAGTGGAATTCCTTGACGTGCAGCCTCTGCGATAAGTCGTGCTTCAGAGTGAATGGCTGTAGCAATGTCGGTACCTACACCCTTGTGTAGAGTATTCCTCGGATCACCGTGAGAGTATGGAGAGTGTTGAGATGGTAAATGCTCGTTGTGAGCAACTAGAATCATTTCGCCATCTTTCACAACAGCTGAGGCAATGCGTCGCCACCAATCAGAACTCTTCTCAGCTTCTACTCTCAACTTCTGAATAATTTCTTTATCGAACTCTTCTTTAGAAATCTTCTGATCTGCCTCTACTGGTCTCTCCTCCATAGACTTATGCTTGTCCCAACGCAAGAACACCTTATCGAAAGTTATCTTCTTATCTTTAAAAAATTTCTCGGCCAACCCCCTGCTCACATCTTCGTCAGGGAAAATTATTTCAATATCTTCCTTACTTAATTCATTTAACTTTTCTAAACTTAATACCTCAACATCTTTGGACAAAGATAGGGATTTTATAGCGGTCTTCATCAACTCTGGCTCTAGAGCACGTATCTCTTTCTGTAGATATGGGAACTCCTCCTCTACTACATCTGTTCCAAACAAGTAGAGTGTCTCAGCATCAGAATGATTCTCTAGGAAGCGTCGATAGCCCTCGTGTAGCACGGGTACAAAAGCGATGACAATCTTCTTAGATGACATTATTTTCTTTTCTTAGTACTTTCACCCTTAAGTTCTCTGAATACTTCGTCTATTGCACTCATCACCTTAGGTGTTAGAGCCTTACCAATCTTCTCGGCAATATTTATCTGGAGCAATCTAATCTTTGCACTAGTAGAGGTGGTGGCCTGTCGAGGCATTACCACAACCTGTTTACAATACTCTCTAAGTGCCATACGCTGCTCATCATCATAGTTCTCCTCAATAGTGATGAGAATATCTGGACGAATAGTCTTGATGAGAGCCCACTTTGGATCACTCAACTTCTTTAACACAACCAAGTCCACGCAACGCAAGTGAGTAAGCATCTCTAGCCTCTCATCTTCTGGCACTACTGGTCTGTCTGGGCCCTTACGATACCTAACCTTCTTATCTTCATCTACTCCAACAATTAATACATCCCCATACTTCTTAGCACTATCTAGGTAGCGTGCATGACCCACATGAACCATATCCCAAGTACCTTGAGCCAAGACGATTCTATGCCCTGCTTGGCGATACTTCTCTACCAGGGGCTTAACTGCTTTGTAACTCTTGTGAACCTTCGTTTTCGCTTCAGGGATAGAAGTCTTTTTCTTCTTGGAAATAGTTTTACTGCCTCGCATTGTGCCCAAATGATAGGCCTCCCT
>JAIFWL010000074.1 GCA_019661845.1 Candidatus Parcubacteria bacterium | reverse complement strand
CACTACAGTAGATAGAATGGCAACTGGCATAGACAACAACTCACCTACTCCCAGAGCTAGGAGACCGAGCAATTCGATAAGAGTCACTAAGAAGTAAAATCGGAAAAGTTTCCATTTAACCCCATTAGTCATAACTCCACTTCTAGTAAACGCCTCCCCAATGCGCATATCCTTATCAAGCACCAACATAAATACTTGAGAATATTTTAGTGCGAAATAAATACCAGGAATTATGAATAAGATAAACCCTACGCCGATTATAATTCCATAGAGGAGCATGGCGGAGAGGTAACGCCAGAAGTATTTTGCATGCTTGAACATTTCTCCAAACTCCACCTTCTTACCTTCTTCAACCATTAATAATGTTTTTAAATACCCCATACCGAAAAAAGTCGATATTAGTAGAACAAGAGGCTTGAAAAACAATAAACCTATTCCGTCATGTACTGGATTAGGAATTATACCTATCAGGAAGACAGGGAGTGTTATGAACGTAATAACTTTTTTATTTGCTTTCCAGATTTCCCAACCCCTTTTAATTGATTCCTTAATGGACAAGGTATTCATTTTATTTCTTCCTCTGCAATTTGTAGAAAGTCACGAGGAGCGGAGATGCGACGAAGATGGAGGAATATGTTCCGACGACGATACCGATAGTAAGGAGGAGGGCGAAGTGCTTAGTAGCAGCTGGGCCGAAGAAGTAGAGGGCGAGAAGGGTGATGAAAATGGTGAGTGAAGTATTGATCGAGCGGCCGAAGGTCTGTGAGACTGACTTCCCTACCGTAGTTTCAAACTCTTCTTTGGAATTATTGTTGTGATTTAAAAGTAGGTTCTCTCTCACGCGGTCGAACACAACGATAGTGTCGTGGACGGAGTAACCGAGGATAGCGAGGAGACCTGTCACGAAGAGTAGGTCAATCTCCACTCCCGCCACATGTCCCAGCCAGACGAAAATACCTGTAGGGATCACGACGTCGTGAGCAAGTGCAATGATAGTAGCCAAGCCGTACTTCCACGAGGCAGGGAGACCCTTAGCGCGGTCTGCCGCACTCGACACCTTCCTGAATGCGAAGGTGATAAAGAGCACAATCATGATGATCACCACGACGATGGCCTTCACTGCCTTACTCTTCAGCTCTGCACCAGCGAGTGGCCCCACAGTGTTCTCTCGCTCGATGACGAAGTTCTTGTTCGATTCACCCAAAGCACCCTTTAGCTTCTCGATCTCTTCTGGGATAAGGATCTTAGTGCGAATAATGTACTTGTCTTCACCCGATGGTCGTACGGAGAAGCCGCCTACACCAAGCTTAGTAATCCCTTCTTCAACACTTTCCTTGCTTGGTCGAGCGCCGTCGTAGCGCACTTCAGTAATACTTCCACCCTTAAAGTCGATTGATGTATTGAATCCATAAGTAAACACAGCGAAGAGTGAGCCAGCGATAAGTAGCGCCGAGAGAGCGAACCATATTTTCCTGTAGTTTACGACGAACATATTATTTTACGTGGAAACCATTACTGAATAAAAATCTCTTAAATCTACTCTCACTCCCCGCCTGAGAGCGGGGCGCGATAGCGAAGAGGAATGTTCGTGAGACCGAGATAGCAGTAAACATCGAGATCACCACACCCAAGCCGAGGGTGAGAGCGAAGCCCTTCACTGCCGAAGTGCCAAGCCAGAAGAGGACGATGGCGGTAATGATAGAGGAAATGTTCGAATCACGGATAGAGAGCCATGCTCGGTGGAAACCTTCGTGCAATGCGTCATTAATACTCTTACCCTTCTTCAACTCTTCCTTAGTGCGCTCGAAGATGAGGACATTCGCATCTACCGCCATGCCGATAGAGAGGATAAATCCTGCTACGCCTGCAGCGGTGAAGATGACTGGAATAAGTTTAAAGATGGCGAGCGAGAGGATGATGTAGCAAGAGAGTGCTACTACTGAGACTACTCCCGGCAAGCGATCCCCC
>JAIFWL010000073.1 GCA_019661845.1 Candidatus Parcubacteria bacterium | reverse complement strand
GGTGTCTGGCTTCCGTGGATACTTCCTCACAGGTTCTGGCGCCATGCTTTGTTTCGCCATTTGGCGTTATGCTCTGGACTTCTTCCTCTCACGAGGTTTTGAATTAATGATCGCGCCTTCGCTTGTGCGCAAGGAGGCTCTTATGGGTTCAGGTTACCTTCCACAAGGTGAAGAAGATTTGTATAAGACTCAAGATGGAGACTATCTTGCCGGCACTGCAGAAGTGGCAACCATGTCTTACTACTCGAACGAGACTCTAGCCAAGGGGCAATTACCGAAGAAGATTCTTGCTTTCTCTCCATGTTTCCGTCGTGAGGCAGGAAGCCATTCTAAAGATGTTAAGGGGTTAATTCGTGTGCATGAGTTTTTTAAATTTGAGCAAGTGGTACTTTGTGAGTCATCACACGAAGAGTCGGTGAAGTATCATGAGGAGCTAAACAGGAATACCGAAGAGCTTATCGAATCATTGAAGATCCCTTATCACACTGTAGTTAATTGCGGTGGCGACTTGGGTCTGGGTCAGGTGAAGAAATATGATATTGAACTCTGGGTACCACTTGAGAACACTTATAGGGAGATAAGTTCTGCATCCTACTTCCATGATTTCCAAACAAGGAGACTCGGTATTCGTTATAAGGATGAGGAGGGGAAGATGCAATACGCTCACTCCCTTAACTCAACTGCTATTCCAACCCCTCGCATACTCGTTTCCCTTATAGAAAACTTTCAACAAGCAGACGGTTCAGTAAAAATTCCTGAAGTGCTTATGCCATACATGAATGGTTTGAGTGAGATCAGAAACTAGTTTGACAATTCCACTTTAGCGTGATAATTTCTTAAAAAGAGGAGAGGGGGCATGGATGATCCACAGACCATACAAGGTTTACTTGCCATTAGGAACAGAAAGGGAACCTGTACCGACTGTTCGAGAGATCGGGCAGCGACTGGAGAAGGCTCGTCTACACCCATGGTGTTACAGCATCGGGAGTAGCCTCGTGATCGGCTGGGTCAGGAATAGGATCAAGTACCCAGATGAATTCAAGGACAAGCTCATTATCCTCTGGCCTCAAGCCCAAGAGGATGAGTTCCCGTGTCTCGCTTGGTCTTTGGGTAAAGTATTTATCAGTTGGCATGATCTCGACGAGACTGCAGCTGGTAAGTACATCCTTCTGAGATCCCGCTTAAGAAATAAATGTTCCTAGAGTCATTCCGCCGGCGCTCGAGCGCACGGCGGAATTGTTTGTATAATGAATAAATGAAGATTGTTTCTACCGGTTCCACCCTCTTTTCATCCGAGCAATACGAGAAGAAGCTCAAGGCGAAGCGTCGCCGCCTTATCATTACCTCCATTATCATTGTCGCTATTCTAGTGGGTGCTGTTTTCGTATCACGGTTAAGAGCTTTGCGCATCCACGAGGTCAATGTAGTTGGAGCAAGTGTCGTCTCTCCAGAGAAGATAAAGGAAGTGGTTAAGGATGTAATTAGCGGCTATTACCTGTGGCTTATTCCTCGTGATAACGCGCTACTTTATCCTAGGAGTTCCATCAAGGAATTCCTTACGAGGAAATTTCCTCGCCTTAATTCCATAGATCTTTCTGTTGAGGGGTTAGAGAGGCTGAACATCACTGTTACGGAGAGAGAGCCCTTCGCTCTCTACTGTGCAAGTGCCTTGGCACCAGAGGATGCTCACTCTTGCTACTTCTTAGATCAGAGTGGGTTTATCTTCGACCAGGCGCCCGCCTTCTCGGGTACGGTCTATTTTATCTATGCACTAGAGGAACCCTATCTCGAGCCTCAAGGCAAACAATATTTATCTATAGAAGAATTTAAACCTCTCTCAACCTTCATCAACAATTTACCAGCTCTAGGGTTAGAACCTCTGGCCTTAGAACTTGGCGATAAGGAGACAAATCTAGTTCTCGCTCATGGGGCAAGGATTGTATGGAAGAGGGGTGACGATCTCTCTCACTTGT
>JAIFWL010000012.1 GCA_019661845.1 Candidatus Parcubacteria bacterium | reverse complement strand
GAACATGCAGATTACGTCACTCCAAATGGCGTCTTCGACCAGGCTACCAAGCAGGCTGTAGAAGCATTCCAGCTCAAATACAGTAGCGAGGTCCTCGCTCCTTGGGGCATAAGTGCACCAACTGGCTATGTATACATCACTACTCTAGGCAAGATTAACCAGTTACTCTGTGGTACTGGTATCCCTGGAGTTATAAAGGACATTCCTCATGTAAGTAAGGAAGGTAAGGCTAAGGAGGGTAAGAAGGAGGGCTCTGCTACAAGCTCCCTCTCATCGGTCCCTGTCATAGGTAATGTAGTAGGGGAGATTGATAAAGGACAAAATACTGAAGAAAGCTATATGTCTAGCCTTGCCAGTGCCTTCTTCACTAGACCGGACTCAATACGAGACACACTCCAAGGTTTGTATGAACTGCTCCTTATCTTAGTAGTGCTCTACGTTCTAGGGTTAGTGTTAGAAAGTGTCCTTATAAAGGACAATTCTGAAAATGTCCGTAAGAAGTTCTATACTAAGTGGGGCATCATGACTGGGGGCTTACTCGTAGCTCTGGTACTCATGTACTTCTTGAAAGAGTGGACTCTTCTTCTACCACTACTCATTGCCTTCGTGGCCTCTGCTATCTATATGTTCGTAGCAGGAAAGAAGCGTAAGGGTAGACCTGTGGATAACTCTAAAGTCATCGCTCTCTCGGGTGAGGCTCCTAAGACCCAAGCGTAAGATTGCCTCGTGCTCTAATCTCTGACTGAGTATTTAAAATATCTAGGTCGTTCTGCACTCGTATAAAACCGGCGATGCCTATCATGACGGCATTGTCTGTCGCTAGAGATCTTTCAGGGAGCTTCAGAGTAAGGTCTGGGAACTCTTGGATTAACTTGTGAACTTCTGCATTCAAATGTGCGTTCGCTGCTACCCCTCCGGCAACTATGAGAGTCTTCGCTTCGCCCGCTTCGTCAAGAAGCGCCTTACGAGTTTTAGATATTAGAACTTCTATAGCGGCATTCTCGAACTCGCGAGCTACGTCTTCCTTAAATTCATCATCACTTCTACCTTCTGCCTTAATTTTATAAAGCACAGCGGTCTTCAACCCGGAGTAAGAGAAGTTGAGGTTGTCAGAGTGGATCATGGGGCGAGGTAGCTTGAAATTTAATTCCCTACCACTTTCTCGTGACTTTTGCGCCAATATAGAAATCTTCGGTCCACCTGGGTAAGTGAGACCGAGCATGCGAGCCACCTTGTCGAACGCCTCTCCCACAGCATCGTCTACAGTGTGACCGAGAATCTCGTATTGCCCGAAGCCTTTTATTAAAACTAGCTCGGTGTGTCCTCCTGAAACAAGGAGAGCTAGTGCTGGAAGATCTAATTTAGAATTTCCTCCATACATAACTGACCAAATGTGCCCTTCCATATGATCTACTGGTACAACAGGTTTACCCCATTTCTTACCCAACTCTTCTGCGAAGGTGATACCTGCCCAGAGCGCTGGTTCGAGTCCAGGACCAGCTGTTACGGCGATCAAGTCTACACTCAGACCCTCCCCAGCCCCTCCCTTGGCAGGGAGGGGAAAGCCAGCTTCGGTGAGAGTTTTCTCAAGAAGTATCGGCAAGTTCTTCTCATGTTCACGCTTAGCAAGCATAGGGTAGACACCACCGTACTGCTCATGGAGTGCGACTTGAGAGAAGAGGGAATTACCCAAGATCTTAATCTTTGGATTCTCCCTCTCGCCAGTAATCTCAAGTAAGGCTACAGCAGTCTCGTCACAACTAGTCTCTATAGAAAGTATTTTCATCTATACACAAGTGCAAATTGATTCAGCTTGGGAGCACTTCGCACATTGCGCTTCCATGCGACCCTTCTTTGGGCAAGTGAGAGTATGTGAGGAGTCGAAAGTCGCCATAACAGTGCCACATGCAGGGCACTTCCACCCTGGTGCTGCACCACCACACTTACTGCATAGGTGTCCTGAAAACTTATTGATATTGGATTGGTCCATCTATTGATTATAACAAATCTGCGGAAGAGGAGAGATTCGAACTCTCGATGAGGTTGCCCCCATGCTGGTTTTCGAAACCAGTGCCTTCAACCACTCAGCCACTCTTCCGTGAGGCCCACTATAGCATTTTTCGGGAAAAATGTTAAAATATTTTGGTTTAAGGCCCTATCGTCTATCGGTTAGGACACATCCTTTTCAAGGATGGAAGCGGAGTTCGACTCTCCGTAGGGTCACAAAAACGTGGGACGTTTTTGTGAGTCGCAGGCGCGACGGCGCGAGGCCGGGGCTAGAAAATTTTCAGCAGAAAATTATTGTGGCTCATATAGATCTGCATGCGAAGTATTCAATTATAAAAACTATAAAAACGAAAGAGGGTGCCCAGCCACATTGGCCAGACACCCTCGAAAGAACCGAACGAACTTACGACTTCTCCGGTCGGTACGCCCGGCCGGCAATGCTTCCCTCGTGCCTCGCCATGATGGTCGCTGCTCGGCGGTTGTACGCCTGCGCTGTCTCAAGGTCGATACTGGTGAAGTGACGATACCAGGTCGCCTCGACCTCCATAGGAACGCTGAGTTCCTGTGAATGCTGGGCGAACCCTTCATACCACTCTTCCCGAGTGATCTCCTTTCCTGCGATCGCCGCGAAGACTTGAGCCTTCTCGTAGCTCGTGAAGATTTCACTCGCTGGCGAACCGAAGTTCAGCCAGTAAATGTCCGTCTCCACGAGATCGAGTTGTTGCCCGAGCTCCGCGATTGACCACTCGAGGAAGCCGATCGATCGTTCGCACGATTCGATCGTCTCGCCCGGTGAGCCGAAGATGAGGGAGTAATGCAGATGAGCCCCGCTTCCTTTGATGTTGCGGACCGCCTGCACGTTCTCCTCCAACCTCGAACCCTTGCCGAGCGACGACTTGTCGACGCCTTGCGCAAGTATCCGGTCATCACCTGAATCCATGCCGACATTGATGAGGAAGCGATCCTCGACCAATGTTTGCCATTCATCAAGTAACTCTGGCTGTCGCGCGAGGCCTTGGGCCCGGCCGTAGATGATAAGAGAATGGAACGAAGCGCATACACGTTGCAACTTGCGCACCAACCCCGTCATTTCGTAAGCCGAATCCGTGGCGTTGAAGATTATCTCGATACCGAACTCGTCGTACGCCTGGAGTGTCCGCCGGAGATAATCTTCCGACGGGATCCGGATATCAGCAACGTCTGCGATGGTGCAGTAGCTACAGACATCCGTGCCACGCGTACGAGTGCACCCTTGGGCTAAGAGCGCCAAAGCATTCGGCGCCGTGCCATGTAAGTGCTTGTGGCCAAATACCTCGCGGTAGTTCGACCAGACCTCATTCCAGTAGTGAGCCAGATAGAGGTCGAGCTTCGGGACAATGAATACATCTTCGAGATCGAATGTCCCTTGTCGTTCCTGCTCCTTCCGAGCTTTGAACTCGGTGATAAGGAACGACTGGACGTTCGACCGCTCGATGCTGCCAGGTTCGACTACCATTCCGGTCGTCTGGAGCTGCGAAAGCTCCTTCGTACCATAGTGGCGGAAGAAGTACCGGACAGGCGTCAGACGATTCGACGTGAAGACGGCATCAATCGGCTTGCCCGGCAACGACAGGATCTGGTTGACCCTGAATGCTGCCGAATCATTACCGGCGATAACGCATGCCGCGCCGAGTTCCTTGGCCTTGCGGGCCAAACCGACGCCACGTTCGATCCCCGTAGCGACCAGGGAGAGACCGACGACATCATCCGGCTGAACGAGCTTCGTGAGGTCGCATTGACCTTGCACGAGTTCGTCCCACAAGACGATATCCCAGCCTTCCTGGTGCGCGACGGTACCGATATAGAGCACCCCCATGTGCGGCCACGTGCGATATTGCTTGTCGCTTGCGGCCGTCAGGTCGAGAATGTTCTGTTCGATGTTCACCAGCACGAACCGGCGCTTCTGGGCCGCGAAGAATGATGCGGCACAGAAGATTTCCGGCTTGCGGGCGAGATCCGAACGGATCACGATGACGGTGCGATGCTTCTCCGGAACGCCGAGGACTTTTGAATATGTCTCAGAGTTCAGGCCAGCCATCCACGCGTCGGCGTTGTTCGTGTTTATCCACATGTGCCTTGCGGCCTCATAGTGGATGAACTGCGGGTTGCCGTTGAGCTCCCATTGGGGAGTACCTGCCCAGATCGTCTCCGTTCTAAAGAAGGAGGCGATCACGAGGAGGGTGATTAAGACCTTACGCATGACTCACCTCCGTGAGTTGAAGTTGTATGACGAAGAACTTGCTCTTACTGGATTATATCATGAAGAAGCTTGACAAATCAATGCCTTGTATGTATGGTTCTAGCAGATGGTTCGCTGTTGTAGCGACTCCATGTCCGACCCTGTTGTGGGGTCAGAGAAGGACAGAGCAATGCAGGTCATGTTTTTCCGTCAACACTTCGGTGAGTTCGCACTCGGGTTGGCTTCGGTGGACGAGGCTATCAAGGAGCACCAGGGTTCAATTGACCACGACGAGATGAGTGATAAATTCTTCACCATCAATCGTGGGGGCCTCTCCATGCATCCTTGGGCAGACGACCGAGCCTACGAAGATCAGGTCGCGATCGTCGGTTCTGGGTTCATCGACAACCTTGATGCGAAACCCTGCGCGTACGCTCGGTATAGGTGCAGAGCGCATGAAGTCGATCTTTACCTCATCTACATGGTGACCGAGAGAATCACCGGTCTACCGTCACCCGCAAGGTTGGCGGAAGACATCATGTATCAGGCGGGAAGGGTCTACTCTAACGCTCGAGAGATTGACGAGCCTAAGGGCGACTGGTGGCGCTGGAACTTTGTCGACCGAGCTCGCATTCCGGTTAAGTACCTCAGACTACTCGACAAGGTCGTGGCGCGAATCGATGACTCGTTGGGACAGGGCGCGGACTTCTTCCAGAAGCCGAAGTCTCGCTGACACCAGCGCAACAAGATCAATGTGGTTGGCCCACTTCTTTCGGGGAGTGGGCCTTTCGTTTTATATACAAACTTCTCTCCCAAACTGATGCCACCAGCTCATCTCTCGTACCAATTGGTTCCAATCCTGTGTAATATGGGTCACAAAGATTTCACCAGAAATTATTGAGGCTTATAAACCGTGATATCATTTTCTTCATAAAATCTAATCCACTCTGATGCCCCACTACGTTGGACTTACCTTCGCCTTTATCGCTCTCATTAGTTGGGGATTTGGAGATTTCTTCATCCAGCAAACTACAAGAGTAGTCGGGAGTTGGAAGGCATTATTTTTTATCGGAATAGTTGGACTCTTAGGATTATTTCCGTTTGTAAAAGATGATCTAGCTTCATTAAACATCCACAACATCCTTCTTCTTGGAGTCCTTGGTGTAATAGTTGTTTTCGCCGCACTTTTCGACTTCGAAGCGTTAAGAGAAGGGAAGATCGCTATAGTGGAACCAATACTTGGTCTGGAGCTACCCATAACTGTTGGGCTAAGCCTCGCTTTGGCGAACGAATCGCTCTCTAGAACTCAACTCGTATTAATAGCTTTCGTATTTATCGGGATTATCCTTGCTATTACTGAACATCGCACACATCTTCATTACCATAAACGAATTTTTGAGAAGGGTGTCATCCTTGCTGGTGTGGGAGCCATCGGCATGGCCCTTACCAACTTCCTAGTTGGAGTTTCAAGCCAAAGTATTTCACCTCTTATTACTATTTGGTTTGCACATTCACTACTAGCGGTTGTTTGTGGTATTTATCTCATATATAAGAAAGAATTTAGAAATTTGATATCAGATGTTAGAAATTATCCTAAGCCAATCATTGGACAGAGTATTTTAGACAACGTGGCGTGGGTCTCCTTCGCCAAGGCGACGACTTATATCCCCATCTCTATTGCAACGACAATTACTGAAAGCTACATTGCTCTAGCTGTCTTACTCGGGTTGTTTGTAAATAGAGAGAAGTTGAAAACACACCAAGTTATCGGTATCACTCTCGCTATAATCGGAGTGATAACTCTCTCGTATTTCTCCTAAGCTAATGCCTCACTCGGCACAATATCTATCTCGCACACTCCACCCGCGCAGGCGAGTTCCTTGGCACCTGTTGTCATATCCTCGCGCTCGTATAGAACAAGTTTAGAGAAGTCGAGGTGCTTAAGTTCAGAGGAGCGTTTGTCGTACTCCTCTTTAGTAATTTCTTCGTACGGAGCGAGTTGGTATACGTGGTTGTCTCTTGGTAGGAAGGAGAGGCCACCGACGATATCCCAGTTCTTGTAGATGAAGTTCGCCACACTAATCCACTCACTGTCGCCGACGTAAATCGTGACTGATGGATTGTGTTCGGTGAAGTGGACCTTGAGCCTCTTCCACTCTTCGAGGAGTTCCAAGGCGCTTACATCTTTGTTTACCAAGGCACCCTCTGGAGCTTTGCAGGGGAATTCCATTACCATAGTTGTAGCATTGGCTGTGGAGTATCCCACTTCGGGGAAGACCGGTACGCCCTGATTCCTAGCGAGCCTTAAGAGGGGATCATTGGCAGAGATTCTTACTCGACGGATGTAATACTTGGAGTACCAAGTATGCATGCCAGAGCCCACACCCAAGAGTTGGCCGGAGTTGCCGTGTGGCTTCACACAAGTGATAGATGTAGATTCATTCTTACCGAAGCGCTCTGCGTATTTCTTATTCGTCTTTACCGCTTCGTTCCTTAAACTCTCTAGATTCTTGTCATCACGCACGATTTTATTGTCATAGTAACCGGTGATCGAGACCCCGAGGAGTTGCTCACGTTCACAATTCTTCTTCCACTCCTTAGATAAGTAGCCGAAGTTGGTGAGAGTAGCTTGGTAAGTGCCGAGGAGTGTTGCGAGGCGCATCTTCTTCTTCAAACTCTCCATATCATCCTTAGGACGGACAACTATTGAAGTAAGGTTACAGAATTGTTTCGACTGGAGATAAATTTCCCCACATGGATTTACTCCAGCGAGCTTGGCCTTCTTCAACACTTCCCAACGTCGCTTCGGCACCTGGTATTCCAAGCCTCCACGATTGAAGATTCCTCTCTCACCGGCACGCGAGGTGACGAGCGCAGTCCATTCCTGCAGGAACTCTTCCGCACTTGGCTTCACTTCATACACCGCAGAGTTGTTGGCCATGGAGCGTTGTCCCTCCGTCTGCCAGAAGGCGCCCTTCTTCGCATCCCTCACATCATTGTCATCAAGAGCAGAGAGGGAGATGAGGGCAGAGCGCCTGACTCCACCGGCGACTACAATGAGACCAATCTGGCAGATGATGTCATGGAGGTTTATGGTAGAGAGACGTCGGCCTTGCTTGCCTAGGATCTTCCTCCTAGTAAATTTCATCAAATCTTCTAGAGGTCTAGGACCGGAAGCACGACCACCCATGGTCTCGAGCTTCGACCCCGCCGGGCGAATGAGTGAGTAGTCAATCTCTACATCGAGGCCCTTCTCCCAGTGAGTACAAGCTTCTACGAAGGCCTTGCACCAACCTTCCTTACTATCCTCGACGACAATAGTTGGAGCGAATTTGCCACTCTGCTTTTGAATCTGGGGGAATTTGCCCACATTCTCTGGTTCGACGGAGAAGCCACATCCAGCACCACACATGGAGACGTACATTATTTCGGAGAGGTCTCGCCAAGAAGTGGGTGCAATGTAGGCGCAGTTATAAGCGCAGACATTGGTCTTCTCACATGCTGTGCCGGCAGACCAGAGGAGGCGCATGGAAGGACATATTTCTTGCTTCAAGATTCCTTCCTTCACCTCGGCGTATTCCTCTTCCGTAAGTTTGTTGCCCAAGTTCTCCTTCATGTAGTCCATGAAGCGATCTATGGCCTCAACCCAAGTCTCACGACGGCCAAGTTCAGGACGCCAGCGGGAGTAGAACTGGTAGAAAATAAATTCCCTATACGGACTTTTAAAATATTTACTACTCTCACTAATACGATCCTTAATATCTTGAGGGACTAGGGCCACCTCCTCACGCATCTTGGTACGCTCAGCGCGGTAGAGGATGTAGGCCTTGGCCGAGGCAGTAAACTTCTGCAACATGAGTTCCATCTCGACCAAGTCTTGCACTCCTTCAACGGTAGGGATGAAGGTCTTGTCATAGTCCTTCCTTAGAGAGAGCTTGCGGACTACTGAAGTGGTGATCCTCTCTGCGATGCCGGGGCGGAATTCCTTAGACTCCTTCATGGCCTTAGTAACTGCGTTAGTAATCTTGTCTGGGTTGAAGGGGACAACCGTCCCGTCCCTCTTGATGATAGTCTTCACTTCTTGTTATTATATTGATAATAGTCAATACATTGTAATATAGACGACCATCTATGAATAAGAAAAAACTGGGGACACATAAGCGTCCAACATGGCTACCGAAGACAGTCAATGGTGAAGAGGAACTTTGCCCTGATTGTTTCAAAGTGGTGGGGGAGAGAAGTCGCTACAACTTAGTATGTATGCTGGGTAAGACCAAGGATGGTATGACGATCTCCGAGCTCACAGACAACATGAATCTCCTTCTCC
>JAIFWL010000011.1 GCA_019661845.1 Candidatus Parcubacteria bacterium | reverse complement strand
GGGGAAAGGACACTTATGCTTCACTCGGCTCTGCTCTAAAGCCTTTTTGAAATTCTCTCCAATGAAAATTACTTGATCTATATTCTGATCCTTTACATATTCAACAATTTTTAAATGCTCTTCGGCTGCATAACTCCCCATTTCTAGCATGTCTCCCAAGATCACTCCTCTAGGACTCTCGGCAGACCTTACGAAGCTTTCTAGGGCGAGCCTCATACTTGAAGGATTCGCATTATAACAGTCCACAACGAAGATCATATTGGCACGAGTCACTATTTGGGATCTCTTTAACTCTGGTTCATACTCGGCAACTTTCCTCAATGCAGCATCGGAGTCTATATCAAAATGTTTTCCTATAGCCAATGCAAGGTAAATATTTTCTAGATTATATTCGCCGAAGAGATGTGTAGAGTATTCCTGACCATTGTCTCTTAGTACAAGTGGCATAGAGTTAAGCACTTCTAGCTCGTCTTGCGGGTAGAGTCTTCTATCAAGTCCTTCAGAATCTTCTACTAAGTCTTGGTATCTAGTATTCACAAATGCAACACTTCTACCATGTTCTCTAGCCCAATCATAAATCTCTTTATTAGCCCTCCTTACACCCTCAGGGGAGTGGAATCCTTCCAAGTGATCCAGGCCATTATTAGTCACCACGACAATCGTCGGTTCGAGGATCTGTAGAAGCTCAGTATGTTCCCCGAGGTGGTTCGCCCCTATTTCGAAGAGGCCAATTTCTACACCCTTATCCATCGAGAGGATTGAGAGAGGGACGCCGATGTGATTGTTCAGATTGGCCGTTGTAGCATGAAGCTTGTACTTAGTTTCTAAAACATTTTTTAAAAGTTCCTTGCTTGTAGTCTTACCATTGGAGCCACCAATAGCAATGATGGGGATATTGAAGCTCTTCCTATAAATGTTCGCTACTTCCTGCAGAGCCTTAAGAACATTGGGAACTTGGAAGATTCTTGCTCCAGTTACATCTGGGTCATCACAGATAGCTGCTATAGCGCCCTGCTCCAGTGCCTTATGAGCGAACTTATTCCCATCGAAATTCTCGCCGTGTAAGGCGAAGTAGATTGAACCAGTTATATCTTCACGAGTATCGGTAGATACTTTGAACCCTACCTTTTCAAGCACTTCCATAAGATGAGAGGGGAGAGTCATATCAACTTTTTAACATATTTCTCAATATTATTGTAATCCTCTGGGGTAAACCATTTAATCTTCTTATTCCTCTTAAACCACGTCATTTGACGTTTGGAGTATTGGCGAATAGCAGTGTAGAGCTGGTCTATAAATTCCTTCTTACTCAACTTCTTATCTAAGTAAAGTGATGCGAAGCGGTATTCGAGCCCGAGTTCCTGCATACGTTTGGAAGATAGCTTCTTTAGCTTCAAAAGCTTCTTAGCTTCACGAATTATTCCTGGAATCCTTTTTACTAATCTCTTATAAATCTTTTTATCCAAATCTTCCGGCTTTAATCCAATGTATACAAATTTAGCTTGCAGCTTAGAGCTTGCAGCTTGTAGGGGGACCTTACCTAGAGCCTCAATAATTTCTAATGCCCTAATAATTCTTACTTTATTATTCGGATCAATATTCTTGGCTCTCTGTGGATCCCTCTTCTTCAGCATTTTGAAAAGTTTTTCCTTATTAACCTTATCTAACTTATTCCTTAACACCATATTCGGCGGCACTTCTGGTAGTACAACTTTCCCAGCCAATGCATCTATATAGAATCCTGTTCCACCTACTACAATAGGGAGAGCTTCCTTAGCTTCTATAACCTTCAAAGCTTTATTAGCTTCTAATACAAAGTCAGATACAGAGAATCTTTTTTTAAGCTCTACTACATCTAGTAAGTAGTGCTTCACACCTCTCATCTCCCGCTTAGTAATCTTTCCTGTACCAATGTTCAAGCCCTTATAAACCTGCCTTGAATCCGCCGAAATTACTTCGCCATTAAACTTCTTCGCGAGCCTTACCGCCAAGCTACTTTTCCCCGAAGCAGTCGGACCAACTATGACTAAAATCTTATTTTTCATAAGTAGTGTTAAGAAAGTTTATTATTTTCTTACTGTCTCTGACCCCAGCATCAAAAGTTTCTCTTATTACCGCAAGTTCCGTAGTTCTTGGCCTTGTTCTATTCCTAAAATTTGGGTATAGAAGCAATACATTCTTATTGTTTAAACAAACTTGTATGTCTTTTCGAATTGCGTCTTCTCTTTCCATAAATAATTTGTATAGAGAAATTTTATATGGGTACAAACTTGATACTAGGCCTTCAACGAAGTTTTTTAGATAATGCCTAAACCTTCTTTCTATAGGTTCATTTAAGACAACCACAATTTTCTTATTAGGATACTTTTTCAAAATATATTGAATTCCAATGGGTTCTTTAATTGTTCCATCTACATACATGTTTTCATCGATGCTTACTTGGCCAAAAAAGTATGGTTTTATGGCTATAGCAGCTTTAAGTAGATCTATGTTTGGATGATCTTTAAATGATTTGTATTCAACTTCACCTGTTTCAACATTAAGAATCTTTACATAAAGCTCAATAGGATTATTTCTAATTTTCTCAAAATCTAAATGTTTCTGCGTGGTAATAATCTCACAAATATAATTAACATTAACCACGTTATGAGCCTTCTCCTCCTTAATTCTATAGATAAATCTATTGAAGACTAAATCAAGCGTTCCCCTAAATAGATTAAATGGGAGTATAAACCCATGCTGTAAATCTTCGAAATAAATCGTTGGCCCAATTTCTACCTGGTCAGAAAGTAAATATGCTGCATTTAGGGCGCCTACTGATCCAGTGTATACGGCCTCTATCGAACTAGTACCTGATTGGTCATATAAACCCTTCAGTACCCCAGCACCATAACAACCCGACATAGCACCTCCTCCAAGGTACATTATTATTTTTTCCTCTACTGTATTCACTTGTGCCGGAGAGAGGACTCGAACCTCCACCCCTTGCGAGACACGATTTTGAGTCGTGCGCGTCTGCCATTCCGCCACTCCGGCATGATTAACATCTACCAACTTACCGCAAAAACATGTTAAAATCTAGCCATGTCGCAGTTCTACAATGACTCAATTTTCTGGATTGAGGTTGATAAGATTAAGCCTAATCCATTCCAACCTCGACGAGATTTCGACGAGGCACAGCTTAAGAGTCTTGCTGACTCTATCCGTCAGTACGGCGTCCTCCAAGCGCTTGTGGTGACGAGGAAAGAGGTTGAAAGGCCAGATGGTGGACTCTCCACAGAGTACGAACTTGTCGCAGGTGAGAGGCGTTTGCGTGCATCGAAGCTTGCAGGGCTCGCTCAAGTACCAGCACTCATCCGTACTGGTGAGGAGACCGACCTCATGAAGCTCGAACTCGCTATTATCGAGAACATTCAACGTGAGGATTTAAATGCCGTGGACCGTGCACGAGCCTTCGAACGCTTGGCCAAGGACTTCAACTTCACTCACGCTGAGATAGGGAAGAAAGTGGGTAAGAGCCGAGAGTATGTATCCAACACTCTTCGCATACTCATGTTGCCGGATCATATCCTAACCGCACTTTCGGAAGGGAAGATTACTGAGGGTCACACGAGGCCACTCATGATGCTCGTGGATCGTCCGCAAGAACAGGAAACTTTGTTTAAAGAAATAATGTTTAAGAAGCTCAATGTGCGCGAGGCAGAGAGCATCGCTCGGAACATCGCTGTAGAGCGCGCAAGGAAACTCCTAGATCACGAACTCATTGAGATTGAAGATATGTTTAAGGAGAAGTTGGGTACACGCGTGAGGATTGAGAAGAGGGATGAAGGTGGGCGAGTGTCCATAGACTTTTTCAATAAAGATGATTTGCGCGCATTGCTTCAAAGGATTGCGGAAGAACATACAAGCAATAACCAACAACCGACAACCAACAACTCACAACCAGAAGAAGTTAAACCACTAACAGACGAGGAGAAGGTGCTTGCCGAGGACAAACCAGTCAATTCCGATGAGGATGAATCCCTATATTCGGTGTCCAATTTCTCTATTTGACAAATAAGCTAGGCCATGCTATGATGTACAAAGGAGGCTGTACACCATGCGATTTTTCATCGACTTGTTGAAGACGATTGATGTGTTTTTCCTGGCACGTCGGCGGAAGGCGCTCGACCGTTCGATGGCGAAGACGGAGCGGATGATTCAGCAGAGCCGCAAGCTTACTCCCACAGAGTACGCGGTGGCTCGGCAGAAGCTCTTCGGTCAGAGCATCGAGACGGCGACGATCGACGCGGAGCTCGATGAGCTCTGCGCGTAGTAGAGTAACGTACGAGGTGAAAGGCGGGTCGTCACAGCGACCTGCCTTTTCTTATTTCTTCTTTTCTAATTTGTGAGGGTTATGATTTGGGCAATTCTTATCACTACATCTCTCAGGAATAGTTTTAGTTCCTTCCATCATTAATGAACCGCAGAGTTTACAAATATTTCCAGTGGGCTTGGCTTTGATAGCATATTTACAATCAGGATAGTTAGAACAACTGTAGAAGGTGCCGAAGATGTGCCGAAAGCTGATGAGGATGAATCTCTATATTTTGTGTCGAACTTTTCTATTTGATTTAAGTATTTAGGTCATATACTATCGTGTTTACAGCACTGGCGTGCTGGAAGACCTTAGGGATAAGGTCGTGCCTTCAAAGGAGGGCAAGATGTTTGAAAGAAACGGTAAGCTCATTAGGAACCTGATCGGGAATCGGGCGGACTATCGGGTCGTCAGGATAATTGAGGAGGTGTACGAGCGCGGACCAGCCCACTTCGCTGAAGTTGCGCCGAGGCTCTTCCTCCTCTCCAAGTCGACACCAGTCCGAATGGCTGATGTGAGTGTCTGGATGGTCAGGGTTTTCCCTGATGATGCTCACATTTGGATGGAAGCTCTCATGGCCGAATTCTGGAGAGTTACATACCAGAACGATGACTACACCCACGTCATGCTGGTTACCATCCTTGAGACGACAGCCGCGTTCTACTCTCTGTCGAAGGATTCCTCTGAAGTGGGTAAAGAGTTCGACAAGAGTCTTCCCAAGTGGCTTGCATCGGTTCTCTTGCGAGGGAGGAACATTCCTGTGCGGCTCGAACAGGAACGTTCTATCACCAAGGCCGTGCAAGCTTTCGCAAGGTACCATCTGGTGTCGTTCGTCGTTTGCGACACGATGCGAATCTTCATCGAAGAGAATGCAAAAGAACGCATTCTCTGGGACAAACCTGGAATCACCGATTTCGCCATCCGCCAACTCGCCGTGCTATTGGTTGGATCCATCTACGAGATACACCAAGTCATCGAGACTCTCTCGAAATATCGAGAGTTGAAGAGGTTCCTCTGAGAGATGTTGGGACTCGGGTTGTCGACCCGAGTCCTTTTCTATTTAACCTTATCTAATTTGTGCGGATTATGATTGGGGCAATTCTTATCAGAGCATCTCTCAGGAATAGTTTTGGTTCCGGCCATCATAAGAGAACCACAGAGTTTACAAATATTTCCAGTTGGCTTGGCTTTGATAGCATATTTACAATCAGGATAGTTAGAACAACTGTAGAAAGTGCCGAAGCGACCACGACGCTCGGTCATAAATCCTTTGTGACAAGTTGGACATTCAATACCAGTCGAGTTCATCTTCTCCTGCTCCTCATCTTTCTTTATAAATTTGCACTTCGGGAAGCGTGAGCATGCGGTGAAGAAGCCGAACTTGCCTTCGCGAGTAACCAAGTTACCCTTGCCACACTTGGGACAAAGTTCTCCAGTATCCTTCGGTCCTTCCAGTTCCTTGCCTTCAAGAGTTCTGGCACCGGTGCAGTCAGGGAACTTCTCACACGAGTAGAACTTCCCACTCTTGCCGAGCTTTATAATCATGGGACCACCACAGACAGGGCACTTGAGATCAGCCGGCGCCTTACCCAAGTTGGTAACCTTCTCAATCTTCTCCTTCGCCTTCACATCCTTGATAAACGGCGCGTAGAAATCTTTAAGAGTTTTTACATAAGTTCGCTCACCATTGGCAATGTCATCTAACTCGTCTTCAAGCTCTGCGGTAAAGGAGTCACTAATGTAAGTAGGGAAATGTTCTTCAAGGAAACTGCTTACCACGTCACCCGTGTCAGTTGGGACTAGCGCTTTGTTGACCTTCTCCACATAGCCGCGCTCATCAAGAGTTTTGATAATAGAGGCGTAAGTAGATGGGCGACCGATGCCGCGCTTCTCTAATTCTTTAATAAGACCTGCTTCAGAGTAGCGAGCAGGAGGTTGGGTCTCCTTCTCCTCCGAGTTCATCTTAGAGAGAGTGAGCGCCTCACCCATTTCAAACTTAGGCAAGATCACATCCTCACTTGCCGAAGATGGGTCGGCCTTGATCCAACCATCGAAGAGGATGCGTGAGCCATTTAGTGCAAAGTCGGGGAAATTTTCCTTTCCAATATTTGCTACAACTCGAGTACGCATCACTTGTGCAGACCTCATCTGACTTGCCACAGTTCTCTGCCAGATAAGTTCGTAGAGTTTGTGCTGTTCGTCGGTGGCTCCAGCTCTCTCGGTGCTTAAGTGAGTTGGACGAATAGCTTCGTGTGCTTCCTGCGCGTTCTTACTCTTCTTGGTGAAGGTGTGTGGTTCATAATACTTCTCGCCGAATTTACTCTTCACGATCCCCGCTATTTGAGCGCGTGCTTGAGCACCGAGGTTCGTAGAGTCGGTACGCATATAAGTAATGTGTCCAGCTTCGTAGAGTCTCTGCGCAATACTCATAGTGCGCGAAGGACTCCAGCCGAGTCGTGAGCTCGCAGTCTGCTGAAGTGTGGAAGTGATGAACGGTGCACGTGGAGCACGAGCGACTTCAGTCTCCTTGATATCTGTTACTTTCCATTTACCCTTTTCACCCTCGGCAATAATTCTCTCCACCTCTTTCTTCTCCGTCGGTTCTATAGAACAGGTGAAGGTGTTGGGCTTATCGTTCTTCCCATGAAGAATGGCTTCAATGGTCCAGAACTTCGTCGCTTTGAATGCACGGATCTCGCGTTCACGCTCCATGATGATGCGTAGAGCTGGGGATTGTACGCGACCAGCAGAGAGGCCATAGCGAACCTTCTTCCAGATGAGTCCCGAGAGGTCGTAACCCACCAGTCGGTCTAACACTCGTCTAGCTTCTTGAGCCTCACGCAAGTGTTCATCAATCTTCCTTGGCTTGGTGAGCGCTTCCTCAACTGCTTCCTTAGTAATCTCGTGGAAGACTATGCGCTTAGGGTTGTGTAGCTTAACTGCCTCGGCGACGTGCCAAGCAATAGCCTCACCCTCACGGTCGGGGTCTGTAGCGAGGATTACTTCCTCAGCTTTCTTCGCTAAGGATTTTATATCTGCGATAACCTTCTCCTTACCTTTCACCACTTCGTAGTTTGGCACGAAGCCAGCTTCGATATCTATCGCGGTCTTATTCGACTTCGGAAGATCACGCACGTGACCCACGGATGCAAGCACGCGAAAGTCCTTGCCGAGATATTTCTCGATCGTCTTCGCCTTGCTTGGTGACTCAACAATTAAAAGCTTCATCCCATTAGAAATTTTATACTTTCTTGTCCTGTTATTATTTAGCTTCCACTGAATTTCTAACGGGACAGGTTAGGCTTAACAAATAACATGGTAAATTTTTTAAAGCAAATTACAGGTTAGAAAGTTTTCCTCACTTCACCCATTTCTTCCTTAATCAAACCTTTTATTTCTAAGAGGGAAAGTATGGCCGAAGCAGAGCCTGTATCGAGCTTGGATTTGCGTATCAATTCATCTCTATCACACGGCTTATCAAGTATCTTTATAAAGACTGTTTCCTCATCACTCAAGTCGTTTAAGTCTAGGAGTTTAGGATGCTCGTCAAGGCGTGGGAGACCAAGCAGTTCTAAGACATCGTTATGGTCTCGCACTAGCGCTGCTCCAAGACGAATAAGCATATGAGGCCCGTCTGAAGTGGGTGAGGTCACGGGTCCTGGCACAGCACCCACATCTCTATTGTATTCAGTTGCTAGTCGCGAGGTTATTAGAGTTCCAGATTTCATCGTCGCTTCTATGACGAGTGTGGCGTGGCACATGCCGGCCATGATTCTATTCCTCTTAGGGAAGGCCCATACACCAGCAGGCATGAGGTCATCATATTCAGAGAGTAGTCCGCCACCACTTGCCACTATTTCATCTGCTAGGTCTCTGTGTGAGCGCGGATGTATGACACTTCTATCTAGTCCAGAGCCGGGTATCGCTACTGCTTGTAAGCCGTGGCGAATGGCTGCGCGGTGAGCTATCGAGTCTATGCCGAGAGCAAGGCCCGATACTATAGTTACAGGAGAGTTCGCTAGTCCAGCAATAATACTTTCAACCATCTCGCGTCCGTATGAAGAATATTTCCTAGTGCCGACTATCGCGAGAAGTTTATTACCAGGTGTGGGTAGAGCGCCTTCATAACGGAGTTGTTTGGGAGGTTGGGGGATTTCACTCAAGAGCTCGGGATATTCCTCTGGCAGGAGGGCTCGGATCATTGTATTATTGTCTCAATGCTTGATATTAAGTTTATCAGAGAAAACAAGGATGCCATCAAGGAGGCTACTAGGAAGAAGCGCCTAGACTTCGATGTGGAAAAGCTTTTAGAAGTGGA
>JAIFWL010000010.1 GCA_019661845.1 Candidatus Parcubacteria bacterium | reverse complement strand
GAGAGCCAGAGTCGAACTGGCGACATCTTCCTCTTCAGGGAAGCGCTCTACCAACTGAGCTATCTCGGCAAATTTGGCATTAAGGAGCTAAAAGGTCTTTGAACTGGTCGTAGCTGGACCCAACCTGGCCCAAATAAGGCTCCAGCAGGAAGTAGCCTATCACAAACGGGAGTACAAGGAGAGCGAGCTTCACGAATCCGTAAATGGCCGCTCTCCTAGCCCTAGCATCTATCCTCTTCAATATATGATTGTTCTCTTCAGCGAGCTTGAGAGAGCGTTCTAAGAGGTGCCTTTCTTCCGGATTCATATGGCAAATTATAGCGAAAATTGCTATATTTTCAAGGATTAGATAGAGATTGCCGCTGTCGTTCAATGGATAGGACGAGGGTTTCCTAAACCCTAAATGTAGGTTCGATTCCTACCGGTGGCACAAAAACGTGGGGCGTTTTTGTGACGCGCAGGCCGACGGGCCGAGCGGGGGTCGCGCAAATTTCTAGCAAGAAATTATGTGTGACCAAATTTACGCTGGAATTTCTAAGATACTAGTCAGTGCCTTCTGGTTGAAGCCTATAACCACATCCTTGTTGTCGATAATGATGACTGGTACGCCTAGCTGACCACTCTTCTCAAGCATTTCTGTGCGCTTAGTGGTATCTGAGGCGACATTGTAGTCGGTGTATTCCACACCTTTAGCAGTAAAGAATTCCTTGGCCATATGGCAGAAGTGGCAACTTGGGGTCGAATATATTTCTACTTTTTTCATAGTGGAAGCATTATAACTTACTCGTACTTACGGCCACAAGTTTAGAACCTCTTGCCAAAGGCCTGCTAACCAGCTCTGCTTTGGAATAGTACTTGAGGCCTTCTTGCTGCGCTCATCTACGATAATGGCTACATGCTCTCCCTCTTGAGTCACACTGAACTTCTCCTTAATTTCTTGGAAAATGCCTTCTTGGGTCTGTAGAGATGCTATCCCTTCCTTAAGCTCGCTTTCCCTACTGTTTAAAGCCTCTGCCTTGGCCTCAAGATCCCTTACTACCTTCCCACTCTCGCGCTCTTTGTTGAAGATCCCCCAAGCTCCCTTCACTAGAAACAAGGCTATAAGCAATAGGATTATGAGCGAGGGTATAGAGTAAGCGAGGCCCTTAATACGCTGTTTTTGCCTAAATTCAAGCATTTAAAGAATATGCTATCATGATTCTTATGTTATTTGACCGCAGACACAAGAAGAAGGTACAGACCATCTGGATGATCCTCTGCATACTTATTATCGTAAGTATGATTCTTCTATACACACCGATCTTCAGGAGATAATAGTCTTTTAAGAGGCTCCGCCACCTAATCCCTCTTAATCATCTTTAAGAAGACCTCTTGAGGGATGTTTACCTTGCCGCGCTCCTTCATCTTCTTCTTACCTTTCTTCTGCTTCTCCCTTAGCTTCATCTTACGAGTAATGTCGCCGCCATACATGTGTTGGGTAACATCCTTCTTCATACCAGAGAGAGTTCTTGAGGAAATGATCCTGCCGAGTGCTCGAGCTTGAATCTTGGTGGTAAACATTTGTCTCGGCAATATTTTAAAAAGCTTCTCCACTGACTCCTCTGCCTCAGTTTCTGCTTGGCGTTTAGAAATTACTTTAGCGAAGGCTAGTACCACCTCATCAGCCACAAGGATATCGAGCCTCGTCACATCTGCCTGCCTTTCCCCTGCCAAGCTATATGAAATAGAGCCGAAGCCAGAAGTGGCAGACTTAAGCCTGTCGAAGAATCCTCTCATCATCTCGCGCAAAGGCATCTGGAATTTAAGCGAAGTGCGTGACAAGTGCCCACCGAAGCTCTCTGTCTCACCTAACTCCGCTTCAAACTCATAAAGTAGTTGGATAACTGGCGACATGTACTCAGGTGGGATAATGATAGTGGCATTGACCCATGGCTCATAAACTTCCGCTACCAAGTGATCTTCGGGGAAGAATGATGGAGTATAAATGATCTCTTCCTTACCATTCTTATATTTAATCCTATAAGTAATACTTGGTAGGGTGATAACTAGTGGCAAATTAAATTCGCGCCTCAGCCTCTCAGTAATAATCTCTAAGTGAAGCATTCCAAGGAAGCCACAACGGAATCCTCTTCCCAAGACTCCAGAACTCTCTTCTTCGAAGGAGAAGGCTGAGTCAGAGAGCTTCAAGCGGAAGAGTGCTTGTTTCAGAGTGATAAAGTGATCCTGATTCTCAGGGTAAACGCTCGCCCACACTACAGGCCTTGCCACATCGTATCCTGGCAAGGCTTCCCCTATATCAGCGCTCGAGGCCACCGTGTCTCCCACAGATGCAATACCCGGCTCCTTAATGCCTGTCACAATGTAGCCGATCTCACCAGAGCGCAGAGAGTCTGCTGAAGTCTCCTTGGGTGTAAATACTCCCACTTCAAGAGCGGTGAATTCTTTATTAGCAACTTTAAACTTAAGTTTGTCTCCCTTCTTCACCTCACCTGAGAATACACGTAGGAAGACTATTACACCTTTATGACTAGAGTATTTGAAGTCAAAGATTAATGACCTAAAAGGATTTTGATTATTGGCCTCAAGAGGTGGAGGGATTTGCTTTACAACTTCATCCAATAATTCTTTTACCCCTTCGCCGGTTCTACCAGAGACGAGCAGTATTTCTTCTGGATCAACATCCAAGAGTTCCACGATTTCCTCTTTTATATCTTCTACTCGAGCAAGGGGTGAATCAATTTTAGAAATAACTGGAATGATCTTAAGACCTGAGCTCTTAGCCATGCCGAGAGTGGTAAGTGTTTGCGCTTGCACTCCTTGAGTAGCGTCTACCAATAGAAGCGAGCCCTCCACAGCACCTAGAGCTCGAGAAACCTCGTAAGAGAAGTCGATGTGCCCGGGAGTATCAATTAAATTTAAAATGTATTCTCCCCAGTACATTCGTACTGGCTGCATCTTAATAGTAATGCCGCGCTCACGCTCTAAGTCCATAGAGTCTAGAACTTGGTCACGCATATCGCGCTTCTCTATAGTGCCGGTAAGTTCAAGCATCCTGTCGGCTAGAGTCGACTTACCGTGGTCAATATGAGCGATAATGCTAAAGTTTCTAATATTATTCATGCCTTGAGGTATAGAAGCTACACGATTTCAGGTTGAGTAGCAATGACCTTAGTCTTCCAGAACTTAGCCTTGAGAGTCGAGCGCACTGCCTGTACCTCCTGACTACCAAGCAGGACCATCACCCCCACTCCTAGAACAATGCCTAAGGTTCCAGCACACAATCCTTGGAGAAAGATGCCTGGCAAGGTCTCCAAGTTAAAGATGGGTGCGAAGAAGATTAATCCAACGTATGAGCCCACTCCCATGATAAACGAGGCCGACACTCCCTCAAATAGAGTGCGTAAAACATGCTTGGAGAAGCCCTTAAACTCTCGTTCGAAAGAATACCACAGCCACAACCCATTGATCACCGTGCCAATGGAGAATCCTAGTGGCAGCATGAGGACCACACTCTTAGAAAGATCTTCAACCTTAAGCAGCGAGCTAATGAAGAATCGGAAACTCTGTGACAGATAGAAGTAATCTACCAGCCCATAAGTAATCAGAATAAGAATGATAGTGGAGATGAAATTGATGATAAAAGGCTTCTTGGTAAATCCTGCAGAATAAAATCCTCGCATAAACAAGAGGATCAGAGATTGAAAGACTGTTGAAATGACGAATAGTGCTACCGAGGCTGCAGTGAGTCTGGTAGCGGACCAGTCGAATTGGCCACTACCAAGGAGCACCCGCACAATCTGCGCACGAAGAACCACCATAAGTGCGGTAAATGGCAGTGACCAGAAGATGATAAATCTAGAAGTAATCTGCATCTGCTCCAAGAAGCCTGGGATATTCTTCTCCTGGAACTTGCGTGTAAGAGTTGGAAATGCCGCTAAGGAGTACGACACGCCAATCATCGAGAGTGAGATGGTCTGCAAGTTATTGGATAGAGAGATGATAGAGACTGAGCCATCACTCATTCTTGCTGCCATGGCGATAAGGAAGACGAAGGTAATCGAGCTCATAGACAGGGTAAGCGTACGAGGAAGAGAAATCCTTACCACCCTCTTCACCAACTGCCAGTCTGGGTGGTAAGAGAGTTTGGGTAAGAGGCCAATCTGCCAGACCAATGGCACTTGAATCAAGAGGTGTAGCACTGCCCCACCTATGACACCTATAACAGCTCCCATGATCCCATATGTATGCGATAAGAGCAGGATACCTAGAACGATACCGGCGTTGTAAAGGATGGGAGCGAAAGCATAGATAAGAAAGCGGTTATAAGCCTGAGTTAAGGAGCCGAAGAGGTTTGAAAGACCAAGGATAATAGGCGAGAGTAAGAGTAACCGGGAAATGAAAATCACTTTGCTTAATTCCTCTGGATCAAACCCTTTGAAAAGAATGCTCGAGAACTGTGGCATCAAGAAGTAGGTAGCCACCGCGACCACAATCATAAGGAGACTAAAGAAGGTAAAGATACTATTGATAAACTTCTTAAGCTCTTCCTTGCCTTGCGCATCTTTATCAATGATAAAAGGTATGAGGACTGAGAGTGAAACTATGGAAGCCACAGTAACGAAGAGGAAGTCTGGAATACGGAAAGCAGCGTAGTAGATATCGAGTTCACTCCCCACTCCGAAGATGTGTGCAAGAAGACGGTCACGCAAGAACCCCACTATTTGTGAAATGAGCGACAAGAGGCCAAGAAGAAATGCTGCCTGATTTAAGGAGCTCGTCTCTCGATAGAAGAAGTTGATAATCTTCCTAACCATCTTTAAGGCTCTAGAGGGTTAGTACTAGGAGCTCTAGGCACCTTACCTGCCGAGATGTCTGAGAGAGCACTCTTGAGCTCTGCGTTATTAGGATCTGATTGAAGAATGTTTTCGAAAACTGCCTTAGCTTCCGAGAAGCGACCGAGTTGTGCTAAAGAAACTCCAAGGTAATACTTGGCTCTTCCATCATTCTGATTGATAGAAACCGCTTGAGAGAAAGCTTGTATAGCACCAGAGAAGTCATTGGCAGAATATTTAAGTATTCCAAGGAGTAGGTAAACATCAGAATAATCACTCTTCAAGGTTATAGCCTTATTGAGTTCTGCTTGAGCTCCTTCCACATCTCCCTTACTTAGTAAAACCTTGGCTGTAAGGAGCGCCACTTCTGGAGAATTGGGATTTCTATTGCTTGCTTCGGCATAAGCGCCTTTGGCATTCTCGTATGCACCATCTACTTCAAGAGGCTTTGGTACTAAAGCAGCATAAACATTGCCTAATGTAATCCAGTTCTGATAGTTAGATGGATTTGTAGCGACGGCGGCCTTAGCAGATTCTATAGTCTGGCTCAAAGCAGCCTTGAACTCATCGGGAGTAGTTCCTGGAGTCATAGCCAGACTCTCTACCTTGGCGAAACTTACTCGTGAGAGAGCTAGATAATAAACATCATCAGGAGCATAAGAAAGAGCCTTCTTCAAATGATATTCGATATCAGAAAGAGGTGGGGTACTTTCTTGGGAAAGTGTGGCTGCTTGCTTGAAGTGGTAGGAGGCAAGTGCCTTCTTAAACCCAGTGTAGCCAAGGCAAAGTGCTGAGAAGAAGATGAGACAAGATAAAGCTAGACCAACAAGATATTGTTTCCCAGAATGGCCGAAGTTTAAGATATAAGTATTAATGATAGTTCCATGTGCTAAAGCACCGATAAATAATCCGGTGAAGATATAAGATAGCATCAGGGTAGCAGCCGATGGTGTATAGAAGAAGCTCGCACTCCAGAGGAAGAGAGAACCGAACATGGTAGAAATTATTACGAATCTCTCTGGCTTGGATGCTGGAAGATTCCTAATAGCCTTAACAGATAGCAGGACTAGTGATACAAGGAATATGAGCCAGAGAATAGCACCTAAAGCACCGAGTGATACCAGTTCTGTCGGTAGGAAACCATAGCCAGAAGGAAACTCATTGGCCCAGAATGGTGTCTGGTTAATACTTGCTGGACGATATAAGAACCAGTCTGATTTAAATGTGCTGGGACCAGAGCCGAGCAAAGGATCTTTCTTCAAAACCTCTTTAGCAATACCCAGAGTAGTCATAAGAGACGGGCGTACTTCAGCATTATTTAAGCCGAAGGAACTGGAAACGAAGCTCCCCAACTTCCCCTTCTCAGCCGATATAGATGGGTTAAATAGGAAGATTCCTGAAACTATAATTAGAATGACTGGAACTAAGATTGATATCTTAGACCCCTTCTCCACGCGAATAGTATAGATAATAAAAAGGAGGGAGAAGATGAGCGTAAGGATAAAAGCTACTGAGAAGTTCACGATAAACATAAGGGATGCAGACAGTAAACATGTTATATACAGAAGTATTTTGAGTGGCTTCTTCATCGGCAACATTCCTAAAGTAATACTTGAAAATACTGAAAGGAGGCCGAAGACTATCGTGAGATCAGTCCAATTGCCTAAAGGGTTGTCCATCTTGGTAAAGAAGTTCCCTAAGACAAGAAAGTCTGTGCCCAGTAACATCCTCGCTGATACACAAATGAGGATGACGAGGATAGAAAGGAAGAAAGCAGTAAGAGCTTGAAGAATTCTAGAAGTATCACTTACGATGATAGATGTAAGAATTAACACTACCCCTGCTAAGGTAACGTAGCCGAATGTTCCTACTTCGAATCCGTAGCCCACAAGTGAAGTGGTGCTCGAACCCACGAGATGTGAGGTGAGATACATTATAGGTAAAAGTACGACAGCGATAAGGGTAGCGTGGCTCGGGAATCTCAAGCGCTTCTCTCGTATAAGTTCATAGAGGAAAATGAGAGTAAGCAGAGCAGTACTGATAGAAAAGAAAGCTGTCTTAGCACTATCTAGGTAGAAGGACCCGCCAGGGATAAAGAAGATGGGAGTTAAGAAGATGAAGGCGAGGATGGCTAGGAAGCTTTTGTTATGACTCTGGGACATGGAAATAAGGATAAAAAGCCTTGTTAATAGCTCTATTTTAGCACAAAACGCTCCGTGAGGAGCGTTTTGTTGTGGATGCCTATAAGCCGAATTCTGTAATCAATAGTTATTTATCTGGGACTACAATCGCTTGTAGCCTCGAGCGGCACTTCCCACTTCGCTTTAAAAAAGCTTTGCGGGACACGGCCTTGCATTCAGGTAAGAATTTTGCCGTTTCAGCCGGACTTAACCGGGTCGTTTCTGTTCTCATCTCTATCCTTACGGACGACAGGCGTTACCTGCTACCCTTTTATGAACCTGCACATGTGCGACGGTTCACAATGAATGTTCGGACTTTCCTCTATTACTCGCCGAAGCAAGTAACAGCAACTATTCGGCATCCTCTTGCATTATAACATAATGCAAGAAATTTACAACCCTTAGGTACTCGTAGCTGTGGTTGTAGCATAGTCCGGAGGAATTTCTGGTGGAGTAGTTGTTGATTCTACTGGTGGCATAGGCTCTGGTTCCGGATCAGGAGGAGGGAGAATAATCACCTCTCTTGTAACCTCAGTTTCTTTCCTCAACCTTTCTTCCTTTGCAAGTCTCTCCTTCTCCTCATCTATACGCTTCTCTTCCTCAAGTTTAGCCTGTCTTGCTGCAAGAATTTCTGCCACTTTATTTCGCATTTCTTCCTCACTAAGCTTCGGTTCTTCTACTGGCTTCTCCTCTGCTGCAATCACTGCCGCATAACCAGGGAATGTTTTATCCTTGGGATCGAAGATCCTACCAATGAGCCCAGAGTACTCCGTTGTAATCACCTTCTGCGTTAGGCCCTTCTCCTTCTCAGTATCCTTCACACGCTTCAAGTATGCGAGTTTGGTATCGAGCACGTCGCCAATTTCTTTGGAAGTATATAGGCCAAGATCTTTGATATAACCCTTATCCAGAGTTTCTTTAGAAACTTTTAAAATTTCTTCCTTGTCTAAATTTTTCCACGCGTAATCATCAAGCTCAATTAATCTATAAGAATAAGTGACATAATAATTCTCCTCATCTTCCTTCACATCCTTGATCTGTAAGTTGAAGTTGTAGTTATCAAGATCTGTAGCAAGTAAGTAAGAGTTGTCGGTCGAGCGCGCCACCTCTTTGCTGTCCACTATCATGTCTCTAGCTTCAGGGCTAAAGGCGAATGCCGCACCAGAGCTAGTGAGTATTAGAGTGAGCGCAATAGGCACCGCGTTGTTGTACTTTATAAACTTAAGCAAGCGCTCCATAATGCTTAATTATACCTGTTAAGCTAGTGGAATTCTAATTCCCATTTAACCTAGCTCTAGTACTTACCCCAACAACTCCATCAGGAGTAATGCCGTATTTAATCTGATATCTTCTTAAAGATTCGTAGGTAAGTGGGCCGAAAGCGCCAGTAATAGGGCCTGTATACAGACCTTCTGCTGTAAGCCTCTGTTGAAGTAAACGAACTTCAGGGTCATTGGTCATACCAAGAGAAAGGTCTTTGGTAAACTTGGTAGCAACTGGTACTTGGGGAGTTCCCGTAGTAGGAGCGGGTGAAGTTACGGGTACAGTAGGGAAAAGAGATTTTATCTCTAAAGAAATGATTTGAAGCTCAAGAAGATAGGATTGGAGGCTTGGTTGTGAAGAATTTTGAGAGAGTCTCGTTAAGATGGAAACCAGTTTACCTTGGATTGATTGGATCTTAGAAACAAGTCCTGGAGCTGGGGGTATTCTAGTGGTACCACCTCCACCTCCTCCACCACCCCCGCCGCCGCCACCCCTATTCCCTCCTCCACCATCTCCACCCCCACCCC
>JAIFWL010000072.1 GCA_019661845.1 Candidatus Parcubacteria bacterium | reverse complement strand
GTTACTGCTGTCGCATCCCTCTCATCCGACCTATAGCAGACTTCCTCGGGAAGCTGCGGTTTGTCGGACCTTCAGTCTTTTTCCTGCCACTTCTGTTCATCTTAAGTGGGGGTCACGCTGTCAAGGTTGCGCTCCTTACGTTAGGGATGATGTTCTATCTTATTACTACGATGGCCGGAGTGGTGTTAAACATCCCAGAATTTAGGTTCGATGACGCCCGCACCCTCCGGATGAGTGAATGGCTCTCAATTTGGTATGTGGTGATTAGAGGGACGGTCGTTGAAGCCTTCGACGCGATTAGAGATAATGCGGCGATGGGCTGGGCCATGTTGATGTTTGTTGAGGGAGTGGTGAGATCAGAAGGTGGAGTTGGGGTTCTCATCCTGAATCAGGAGAAACACGTCAACTTCGCTGAAGTGTATGCCATCGTCCTGACCATCCTCGCAGTCGGTGTCGCTCAGGATTGGGTGATTGGTCAGATTAAGAAGGCGGTTTGCCCTTATGCCTAGATTTACAACTAAGGAGTTCCCTAGTGGCTGAGAACCCTGACAGCTATCCTACTGCTGGAGACTATGCTAACAGTAATGCTCAAACTGCTAAACGAGGTGTTGATGAGCTGCGCGCTAGGGTTGATAGGGCTGAGAGGATTATAGCAGACCTAGTAAGTCTGATAGAGAATAGCTGTGAACACTATAGGTATGCTGAAGGTATACGTGCTCACTGGAAGATTAAGGGTGGGGAGCTAAGGGATGGTTAATGAACACCTTTAAAAGGACTGATGAGATCCTGCTAGATATCAGAAATATAAGTCTTAGCTTTGGATCGAAGCTCATTCTGAGGGATGTGAATGCCACCATCAAAGACCTGGATGATATTGGGCAGGTGGTCTGCTTCCTTGGTCCTTCAGGGATTGGAAAGACTCAACTCTCCAGAATTATTGCGGGACTCCAGACCCCTTCTGCGGGCGAGGTGAGGCTGAGAGATAAACTCACCAAGGCTGGAGAAGTGTGTATGGTTCCCCAGAACTATGTGATGTTCGATTACGCCACGGTAGCTGAGAACCTCGTTATTGCGGGGAAGCAGGCTGGCCTTTCTAAACCCCAAATTAATGAGAAGGCGACCGGATTTATTAAAGCGTTCGAACTTGAGGAACACCTAGGTAAATACCCTAAAGAGTTGTCTGGTGGGACTAAGCAGAGAGTCGCAATCGCGAGGCAGCTTATGTGTGCCTCGAACTATATGGTGATGGATGAGCCCTTCTCGGGGTTAGACCCCATAATGAAGAAGAGGGCGACTGAAGCGATTGTGAAACTCTCCCAGCTCGATACCTACAACACAATCATCGTGGTGACTCATGATATTACTGAAGGGCTTAGCGTGGCTGATACTGTATGGCTCATGGGGTATGAGCCTGAGGGAGGGGCTGAGGGTGACCAAAAGCCTACGTTCAAACCAGGAGCCCGACTCATCGAACAGTACGATCTGGCTGATATGGGGTTCGCTTGGCATCCTGACATTGCTCACAATCTGGCTTTCCTTGATTTTGTTGGGATGATTAAGGATAGGTTTCAGACCTTAAGGTGATCATTAATTATGGAACAGTTTAAGGATGTTATGGGCTTCCTCTCCTTCCACTTCCCCAAACTTAGTCGGAAAGTGTGGTGGAGCAAACTATATAGGAAGGTTTATTCATGAAGCTAGTTGAGTTTATTCTGGGTAGGTCCTTCGAGGTCTATAACTCTGACTGTTTCATCCCCTCGAAGTTGGCTGAGGATGAGATAGCGGCTGAGGCGTGGGAGAGGCAGACCCTGGATGGAATAGGAAAGTTATGTAATCTGTTCCCATCTTGGACGTGGACATACGAATTTGATGGTGGTTCTATTATTTCGACAGGAAATCCAGAGGATTATAAATATGAAACAGTTGATGGTTAGTGTGAGTATGTTGGGGATGATCGCGTGTTCCAATCCGTCCACGCCTACGGGCTACGCGGGCTACTTAGTGAGGGGGGCTATCCTCGGATCTGAGCATTTTTATGGAGTGCAGCTTGGTCCGAAGTCTCCTGGGATGAGTTGGATGATGGGGGTGACGAACGTGAGTATTACCCCTTATACCTTTACTGAGGCGTTTACTGGAGATTCCGCTGTCCTCGCGAAGGATAATGTGAAGTTGGAGTTTCAGGCTCACGCTGTCTTCAAGCTGAAGTCGGATGAGAAGTCGGTGAGGGACTTCTTCGAGCATTATAGCTTCATTGACCACTCTGAGAAGGAGAAGGCGAAAGATCCTATCGAGAACGCCTACGACAACTATCTGAAGGAACCCTTCAGGACCTACATTCGGGAGCAGGTACAGAAGAGGGATGGACTGAGGGT
>JAIFWL010000071.1 GCA_019661845.1 Candidatus Parcubacteria bacterium | reverse complement strand
CGGTATTATCGTCCAGTTACCTCTACCAGAACATGTTGATAAAGATGCTGTAATTGAAGCCATTAATCCCACTAAGGATGTCGACGGCCTTACTTCTAAAACATTATTCACTCCTGCTACAGCCAAGGGCATTCTTACCCTCCTCGACTATTACAAGGTTAAGATTAAGGGGAAGAAGGTGGTAATGGTAGGCAAGTCGCAACTTGTCGGTCTACCTATCACCCTCTCACTGCTAAATCGTCATGCTACGGTTACCGTTTGTCATAAACAAACTAGAAACTTGTCACAAGAGACTCGACAAGCAGACATTCTAATAGTAGCCACAGGTGTGCCCGGTCTTATAACTCCTAAACATGTCTCGAAAGGGCAGGTTGTTATAGATGTAGGTATTACAGTGTTGCGAAATAAGAAAGTAGTAGGGGATGTAGATTTCGAAAATGTTTCTAAAATAGTCCAAGCTATCACTCCGGTTCCAGGTGGCGTGGGACCCATGACCGTCTACTCACTCTTTGAGAATTTGCTTAAGGCCTGCCTGCGCAGGCAGGCCTATGAACTCAACTCGTCTAAGCGCTGACGATTCCTCTCACCGTAATCAATCATAAAGGTGATGTGTGGGACGATGCCGATGCGAGACTCGTCACGAACATACCTTTGGAATTCAGCCGTCTTCCTTTCTAGAAATTTTAACGCAGTATCCTCCTCCTTTTCAGGTAGGGTGGTGAAGTAAATTCTTGCTTCCTTACCACTCGGTGAGAGCTCTGCTCGAGTAATAGTAAGGAGTGAGGCCTGGCTCCCTTCCTCGAGGACAAATTTCGAAGAGAGTCGGTGGAGGATTTCCGCTATGATCTCACGCTTCATTTCTCTCATAATATTTATTGAGTTACTCTCGAGATTGCTTGGAGCACATCACCCGGTGCGATCTCGAGCTTGGATTCAATCATGGTGCCGAATTCACTACCCTCAGATACTGAGTCTGTAGCAATCTTCGCCTGCTGTAGCTCCTTCACCTTGCCGTGGCCGATCTCTGCTTCTCTCCTCATAATCTTTACCACGTTGCCACGACTCAAGGTTCCAGTAAGTACTCGTGCGCCGATCACCTGCTTACCCTTAGCGTTGCTAAAAAGTTTCAAAACCTTGGCCGAACCAGCAATTACTTCAACCTCAATCTTCGGTTCACGCTCTGCTAACACTTCCTTAATCTTGTCGGTAAGTTCATAGATGATGGGAGCCAGTGAGGCAGCATTCGACTCAATCTTGGTGTGGAAGCTTACTACCAAGGCACCACTCGTTGAGATGGCAGACTTAATATCATTCTCGTTCACACTTCCCACACCAGTAGCGATGAACCTGGGTTTGATCCTCTCGCGCTCATTCTTAGCGAGCTCGTGTTGAATAGCTTCTAAGCTACCTGCTGTGTCGGTCTTAATGATGAGTGGTAAGTAAGTAACTCCCTCAGCTTCTTCAGCGCGGAGAGTTTTCAGAGCAGGCTTAGTCTTAATACTTTCTAAATAATCGATAGCATCATCCTTCTTTAAAAATGTTTTAAACTCCTCTCCGATAGGTGGCAATTTATCCCAACCAATTAGTTTGACCGGGCTTGAGAAGGTGAGTTCGTCTACTTGGGTATTCTCTGCATCTAGTAGAAATCGGAGTGGAGTAAGGCTTTCCCCAGAAGCAGCAAACATGCCGCGACGGACCGTACCATTCTTAATAATTCCAACCGCTGTAACACCACGCTTGGGGTCTAGACTTGCCTCAATGATTACTCCAGAACCATTCTCCTCCACTTCGCCAGTGAAGTTTTCTAAATCTGCTATAAGATCAATCATGTCGAGGTAATCCTCCACGCCTTGGCCCGTCTTCGCTGAGAGTTCTACTACTGGCACTTCACCACCATAACCCTCAACTAGAACTCCGTTCTCTGCGAGGCTCTGCTTGGCTCGCATAGGGTCAGCCGAGGGCTTATCAATCTTAGTAATGGCGACAAGGTAGGGAAGTTTGGTCTCTTGAATATATTTCAAGACTTCAAGAGTTTGAGGCTTCACGCCGTCTTCTGCTGAGACAATGAGAGTGGCAATGTCTGCGACAGAGGCGCCACGAGTACGAATACTTTTAAACGCTTCGTGTCCGGGAGTATCGAGGAAAGTGATTTTACTCATCTTGCCATCTTTCCTCTGCCTCATCACTTCATAAGCACTCACGTGTTGAGTAATCCCCCCAGCTTCCTTCTCGGTAATGTTGGTCTTTCGTATGTAGTCTATAAGAGACGACTTGCCGTGGTCGATGTGGCCGAAGATACCAACTACTGGTGGACGAGGGATCTTATTTTCCTTAGAGATTTGAGGGCTCATTGCAATTTCATACCTTATCACAAATGTGTCGTAAAAACACTTCTTCTCTTGTCCAAAGCCTGGCTTTGGACATATACTTTAGCCATGTCAGTGAGGAACACTCTAATTGCACCTGGTGAGTATTATCACATTTGCAACAGGGGAGTAAGTAAGCAGATTATTTTTCATAATTCTGATGACTACAACAGATTTCTTTTTCTAATATTGTATTTTCAATCATCAACAACCTTTGATCAGATTGGTCGGATAGTAAAACAGTTTGTCCAAAGCCCGGCTTTGGACATTAGGAAAGATGTGATAAATAAGCGTACCGTCGAATTGTTAGCATTTTGTATTATGCCTAATCATTTTCATTTAATTATTAAAGAGGTTGAGGATAACGGAGTTATAAATTATTTACAAAGAATCTTGACTGCTTACTCCAAGTATTACAATACTAAATACGAAAAGTCTGGGCACGTTTTTCAAGGACCATATAGGTCAATACACATTTCAGATGATCGGCAATTCCTACATACATCCGCTTATATTCATAGAAACCCACGTGAATTGAGGGGCTGGATAAATAGGGAAGATAAATATCCATGGTCTAGTTACCAAGACTATATTGGGAATAATCGTTGGAGTGATTTACTGCAAACACAGGCTCTTTTAGATGGATTCAAAAATAAAAGAGAATATAAGAAATTCGTTGAAACTAGCCGAACTAAAATTACTGAAGAAGATTTAGGTTTCTAAGTTGTCCAAAGCCGGGCTTTGGACATTTGATAAAAGATCTCCTAATCATTATGATTGCCATATGGAGTGGTTTAAAGACTTATTCAATAAAAAAACGCGAAGGAGTTATCTGGACTATGCCGCTGCCACACCACTCTTAAAGGAGGTGAGGACAGAGATGGAGAAATATTTGGGGGACAATTTCTACAACCCCAATGCTATTTATGCTGAGGGAGAGAGGGTGCGGAAAGATGTTGAAGAGTATCGAGCGCAGATTGCAAAGCTACTAGGAGTTAATAAGGAGTCAGTCATCTTCACCTCAGGCGGAACAGAGGCCAATGTGTGGGCCGTGAGAGGAGTAAGACCAGGGAAGATTGTTACTGAAGAAGGAGTTCACCCATCAGTAGAGGAGGCAGCGCGTGGCATAACGGGTGCTAAAACCTCTTTGATTTCTAGTATTACTACGGAGAACACTCTCGGCAGGAAAATTCGTGAAGAAAGGAAGAAGAATCATTCCGAATATCCACTTCTACATATAGATGCTTTCCCC
>JAIFWL010000009.1 GCA_019661845.1 Candidatus Parcubacteria bacterium | reverse complement strand
GTGATCAAACTGCTCACTCACCTAGGGTTTCCGTTTAAGAAATAACGCCCTTTTCACTCCTCTTGAATCTCCCTTTTCCTTATGTTAAGCTGTCGCAACGGCTTTTAAGCCTTTTTGTTTAAATATGGCCAAAACATCAGTAATCGCTAGGAGTAGGAAGAAGCCCAAGTTTTCTACTCGGGCTACTAACCGATGTTTTCGCTGTGGTAGAAAGCGTGGTTATATGCGTGACTTCGATCTCTGCCGTATCTGCTTCCGCGAACTTGCTAATGAAGGCAAGATTCCTGGGGTGAAGAAGTCTTCTTGGTAATCATATGGATCAAATCTCAAATCTCATCATCAATATTAAGAACGCAGGCCTTGCTCGTAAGGACTCTACCTCCGTACCTTATTCTAAGTTGAAACATTCTATTGCAGACGTTTTGAAGTCTGAAGGCTATATCAAGGATGCAGAAGAGAGGAGTGAGAAGGGGAAGAAGGTTCTAAAGATCGACCTCTTGGTTGAGAATCGTGTCTCAAGAGTTAAGGGAGTACAGCGTATCTCGAAGCCTTCCAAGCGAGTTTATAAGAAGTCTACTGAAATGCGTGCGGTGAAGAATGGCTACGGCTCACTCATTGTCTCCACTTCAGCTGGAGTGATGACCGGCAAGAAGGCCAAGGCCGCTAAGCTTGGCGGGGAAGCGCTCTTCGCAATCTGGTAAAAATATCTATATGTCACGTATCGGTAAAAGAATCATAACTCTCCCAGAGAAAACAGAATTTAAAGTTTCTGATAACGTTATTTCTGTTAAGGGTCCTCTTGGTGAACTCACTAGAACCCTCCACCCTGTGATTGAGATTAAGGTTGAGGGTAACAACATCACTCTTCATCCTAAGAAGGACACCTTGGAGTCCAAGGCGCTTTGGGGCACTTACGCTTCACACATTTCCAATATGGTTTCTGGAGTAAACAAGCCTTTTGAGAAGAAGCTCATCCTCGAAGGTATTGGTTACAAGTCTGAAGTGACTGGAGATAAGATCAAGCTTGCTCTCGGCTTCTCTCACCCTGTCGTCGTAGACATCCCAGCAGGGCTCAAGGTTACTGCAGAGAAGAACAACATAGTGATCTCTGGCTCAGACAAGGAGATGGTAGGATTCTTCGCTGCTAAGCTCCGTTCATTGAAGAAGCCTGAGCCTTACAAGGGTAAGGGTATGCGCTATGATGACGAAGTGATTAGAAGGAAGCAGGGTAAGAAAACTACATAATACTTCTACCTAATAAACCTGTATGTCATTAACCAAACAATCAGCTCGAGATAGGAAGAGGAAGAGGATCCGCACCACGATCAGTGGTACAGCTTCAAGACCACGTCTCTCTGTCTTCAAATCAAACACTGCTATCTACGCGCAGCTCATTGATGATGTCTCAGGAAGAACCTTGGCTAGTGCTAATGGTAGTGACGCTACCAAGGTTGGGAGTGAGATTGCTAAGGGTGCTCTAGCCAACAAGATTGAGGCAGTGGTCTTCGACCGAGGAGGCTACATTTACACTGGCAAGGTTCGTGCTCTCGCCGAGAGTGCTCGTGAGGGAGGATTAAAATTTTAAAACATGGAAGAACAAGTAATAACAACTGAAGAGGTTAAGACTACCGAAGTAGCTACTCCGGTTGCTCCTGCTCGTGTTGAAAGGAATGACAGAGGTGACAGAGGCGGGAGAGATAGAGGTGGCCGAGGTCGACGCCCTGCACAAAGGAGAGGTGAAAGAGCTAAGCCAGAGTTCGATCAGAAGATCGTAAGCCTTCGCCGTGTGACTCGTGTGATGGCTGGAGGTCGACGCTTCAGCTTCTCGGTTGCTATTGTAGCTGGTAATAGGAAGGGTATGGTAGGTGTAGGTCAGGGCAAGGCCACTGACACTCCTCTCGCTATTGAGAAGGCCTTCCGCGATGCGAGGAAGAATATGATTACGGTAAATACTACGAAGACTATGTCGATCCCTCACGACGTTGAGGCCAAGTACGCTTCCTCTTGGGTAAAGATTCGCCCAGCTAAGGGCAAGGGTGTCCTCGCAGGATCCTCAGTTCGTACTGTGCTTGAGCTCGCTGGTCTTAAGGAGATTGGTGCTAAGCTTCTTTCAAGAAGTAAGAACCATGCAAACAACGCTTATGCTGCAGTGAAGGCACTTAAGCAACTTGAGGGTACCAAGCTTCGCTCTTACGATAAATAACATGCAATTCCACACTCTTACTAGAAAGACTCCAAACAAGAAGAAGAAGCTTGTTGGTCGTGGCGGTACTCGTGGCAAGACCTCTGGTCGAGGTACCAAGGGTCAGAACGCGCGTGCTGGTCACAAGAAGCGTCCTGAACTCCGTGACTTCATCAAGCGAGTGCCGAAACTCCGTGGTCGCGGTAAGGCTGGGCTACGCTCCTTCCAAACTCCGCTTAAGGGCGAAGCATTGAAGGCACACCTCTCGAGTAAAAAGCTACAAGCTAAGAGCTAAAGGCTGTAAGCTAATACTATGTCTAAAGTCAGTGAGAAATTGGGACTCATATTCGGAGACAGACAGCTCCGAGGTAGAATTTTATTTACTCTTGGTCTTCTTGCTCTTACACAACTCTTCGCGATTATCCCTATCCCAGGTATTGATGCGGCGCGCTTGCAAAGTCTCTTCGCTGGGAGTGAATTCCTGAATCTTTTAAATATTTTCTCTGGAGGTGGTCTTTCCAATCTCTCGATCATCATGCTTGGTGTGGGCCCTTACATTACGGGTTCTATCATCATGCAGCTTCTTACTGTCATGTCGCCTAAGTTGAAGGCCATGTATCAAGAGGAAGGTGAGGCTGGTCGTAAGCGCTTTGCACAGTATTCGAGGCTTCTTACTGTACCTCTCGCTATCGTTCAGGGTTATGCCTTCATTAAGCTTCTTCAGGGTCAGGGAGTGCTAGGCGCTCTTCCTCTCGGAGTATTGGCTACCGATATCCTTATCATTGTGGCTGGTTCACTCCTCCTCGTATGGGTTGGTGAACTTATTACTGAGTTTGGTATTGGCAATGGAGTCTCGCTCATCATCTTTGCTGGTATTGTGTCACGTCTACCAAGAGGGGCTAGCCAGTTAGCACTTACCTTTACCCAAGCTGATATTCCGATTTACCTAGTAGGTCTAGTGGTGGCTCTTGTAGTTATCTTCGGAGTAGTGGTAGTGACGGAAGCAGAGAGACCCATCCCTATTACTTATGCTAAACAGGTGAGAGGTGGTAAGAGCTATGGTGGCTTATCTACTTACTTGCCACTTCGCTTAAACCAAGCGGGAGTTATTCCTATTATCTTCGCCCTCTCGATACTCCTCTTCCCACAAATGATCTTCCAACTCTTGGCCAAGTCGAGTGTGGCCGTACTTGCTAGTGCATCAACCTTCGCTCTTAATCTCTTGGCCAATCAAATATTCTATACCTCAGCTTACTTCGTCTTCGTAGTCCTCTTTACCTATTTCTACACTGCAGTAACTTTCGATCCAGATCAGATCTCTGAGAACTTGCAGAAGTCTGGCGCCTTCATCCCTGGTGTGCGTCCTGGCCTCTCAACTGCAGATTACATTTCCCGAGTGCTTACTCGACTTACTCTCGTTGGGGCCCTCTTCCTTGGTGTTATTGCGATCTTGCCTCTTGTACTCCGCGCCCTTACTGGTATCCAATCACTTGCTATTGGTGGCACAGCGCTCCTCATCGTCGTATCCGTTGTTATAGACTTGGTGAAGAAGGTGGATGCACAACTTTCTGCTAGGGAGTATTAGAATTTGTAATTTATTTAGGGTTTAGGATTTAGGCTTTAGGACTTATAATAATTGTGTGTTAAACACAATTATCTTCATCGGTCGTTCTGGCTGTGGTAAGGGCACACAAGCTGCACTTCTGAAGAATCTTATCTCACGGTTCGATGAAGAGGGTAGACAGATTCTGTACATTGAATCCGGTGAGCACTTCCGCCGTTTTATCCGGGGAGAGAATCACTCATCCCTCATTTCTAAACAAATATATGCCAAGGATGAGCGTCAGCCAGACTTCCTGGCATGCTGGCTCTGGGGGAGCGTACTTATCAATGAACTTAGTGACAACATGCACCTCATGTTCGACGGCTCACCTCGTTCTATAAATGAAGCCAAGCTCATGACCTCAGCCTTAAACTTCTACAAGAGGGAGAAGCCCACCGTCATTCATATAAATGTTTCTAGGAAGTGGTCTGAGACCCACTTGCTTGCTCGTGGGAGGAGTGACGACGTGAACTTGGCGAAGATTGATAAGCGTCTAGACTGGTTTGAACAAGATGTAGTGCCCGCTATTGAATATTTCAAGGATAACCCGTATTATCGCTTCTTCGAGGTAAACGGCGAGCAGAGTATAGAAGCTGTGCACGCCGAGATCATCGCCGCCCATGACTATTCGTCTTAAAACAGAATCGGATATTAAAACCCTTCGTGAAGGAGGGGAGAGGCATGCTGAGATCTTGGGCCTTCTAGCGGCTATGGTAGAACCGGGCATTTCTACCCTCACTCTTGAGGAAGAGGCCTTGAGGCTCATAAGGGAGAAGGGTGATAAGCCCGCTCACTTGGGCTACACTCCACGTGGTGCAGATAGGCCTTTCCCAGCGGCACTTTGTATATCTATCAACGATGAGATTGTTCATGGTATTCCGAACGAAGTGCCGAAGGTTTTAAATCAAGGAGATATTGTTTCTATAGACCTCTCGCTCATCCACAAGGGCCTCATTACTGACTCGGCTATTACTGTAGGAGTAGGTGCCATAGATGATGAGTCGAGGGAATTATTGAATGTTACTAAGAGAGCTCTTGAGGCTGGTATAGCCGCGGCAAAGCCCGGCAATCACATTGGAGATATTGGGGCTGCCATTACGTCTAAAGTAAAAGAAAGTCCCTTCTCTCTCGCTAAGGATCTGGTAGGGCATGGTGTAGGCTTCGCCATCCATGAGGATCCGTATGTGCCAAACATGGGCAACAAGGGCCAAGGGGAGAAGCTTGTGCCAGGCATGGTTATCGCTATCGAGCCCATGTTAAATGTGGGTAAGGGCGACATTAAGCTCGACCGAGATGGCTACACTATCCGTACCAAGGATGGTTCAAGGAGTGCCCACTTCGAACACACGGTTGCTATTACTGAAGAAGGACCCCTCGTCCTCACTCTTGGCAAATAAGCTTTAAGCAGTAGAATAAATTTAGATAAACCCGGAGGCTGTATGAGTACTCGAGAGGAAAGACTTCGGGTTATGCTCGAAGCTCGGCGACGGGAAGTGTTGGAAGGAGTACCTGAGGACTCTTGGTACAAAGAAGAGGAGATAGCGTTACAGGAGCCAAAGGCCGAAAGGCTCAAGCGGTTCGACGATGCACTTCTGCGACTCGAGATCGGGCAGTACGGCTTCTGCGCTAGCTGCCACCAAGAGATCGAAGAGGAGTGGCTTGCCAGCCTACCCCTCATTCGTATCTGTAAGCGTTGCGACACCAATGCAGAGTGGAGTGGGGTAATAAAGCAATTGAGGCAACTCCGGAAACAGCGGGAGAAAAAATCCCAACACCCTCTCTGGCAATAGGCCCATTCAGGAAGCTCACCGCTTCACCTGGGTGGGCTTTTCTGATAAGCTAGTTTTCTATGACACATCCAAGCACAGAGCGAACGTTGGTGATTATTAAACCAGACGGTATTCAGCGAGGCCTTGCAGGAGAGATTATTTCTAGGTTTGAGAAGGTGGGTTTGAAACTTGTGGCAAGTAAGATGCTTATACCAGAGGTCTCCCACATTGAGGAACATTACACTCTGGATCCAGAGTGGCGTCGTATCACAGGGGAGAAGACTATTGAAGGCTACAAGTCCAAGGGCCTTACACCTCCTATGGATGATCCATACAAGATAACTGAGGTCATTCTAGCTAATCTCAAGAAGTATATGACCAGTGGCCCTGTTATAGCTATGGTGTGGCAGGGAGCTCACGCGGTAAAGATAGTAAGGAAGCTTGTTGGAGGTACGGAACCCCTCACTTCAGACGTTGGGACTATTCGTGGAGACTATGTCCTCGACTCTTATGCTATGTCCGATGCAGATAGCAGGGCTATCAGGAATCTTATCCACGCTTCGGGTAACCTAGCAGATGCAGAGAAGGAAGTTAACCACTGGTTCAAGCCGGAAGAAGTCATGAATTACAGACTTGTGCAAGAAGAGATCATTTACGACGTTAATCTAGACGGTATTTTAGAATAGCTTTATTACATCAAGCTATTTATAGTCGATTGCAGAATATTTTTACGGATGAGTCCATATATTTATCAACAGTTTTCGCTTAAGAAAATATTGGGACGAACGTTATAATGTGTGCAGGGTTATTTGAGGTATTATCTAGCTAAAACATATTCAGGGAGTCCTAATTGTTCTGTCCTTTGGGACATTGCTGCGGACACCCACCTAGTTTAAATACTAGGGAATACCAAAATAACCCTAAACAAAAATCCGGACCGTTGGGTCGGGATTTTTGTTTACCAGAACCCCATGAAAGGTTAGAATATAGCCCATGTCTAGACACCGATCACTTCTCTATACAGCACTTATCCTCACTGCCACACTTGGCATCCTTCATGTCTTCGCTATGAAATATTCTCTCTACTGGGTTTACTGGTGGTTTGATTGGGTGATGCATTTCTTAGCAGGCACAGCCGGTGGCTTCAGTGCATATTGGATTCTCTTCGTCTCTGGGCTCTGGCGTAGAAACTCTGACAAGATTCTTTTACCAATCTTGAGTGTGGTGTTCTGCCTCCTAGTAGTTGGAGTGGCGTGGGAGATTATGGAATATACTCACGGCATCACCGAGTCGCAAGAAGGTTATGCACTAGATACCATCCACGATTTAGTAATGGATACACTCGGTGCACTCATTGCTGCTACCATTAGTGTTAAGACAACATTTAAGAAGAAGGAGGAGAACGCAACAATCTTCAATGGCTAAACTAACTCCATATGGCGGAGCGGGGACGGCAACTGGTGCAAACTTCCTTTTAGAAATTGCTAGTAAAAAAGTTTTGATTGATTGCGGCATGCTCCAGGGAGTAAGCACTGCTAAGGAATTCAATGCGAGAGAGTTCGAATATGATCCAGCTTCTATCGACTTCCTATTCATCACTCACGCACACATTGACCACATTGGATTAATCCCACGCTTGGTGAAGAGTGGATTTAAGGGGAAGATTTATTCTACTCCTGAGACTAAGGCTATTAGTGAGCTACTTCTCCTCGATGCGGCGAAGATTAGTGCTCACAACCTTAATGCAGAGCCTCTGTACTCGCCAGCTGATGTAGAGAAGAGTCTAGGCATGTGGGAGACGTATGCGTACCATAGCCCTAAGGAGTTTGGAGGCTTCACTGTAGAGTTATTTAACTCTGGGCATGTTATGGGCTCAGCTATGGTTAAGTTCTCCACCTCTTCCGGTAGGAATATGTTGTTTACTGGAGACTTAGGTAATTCACCCTCACCGTTATTGCCTGATATTGAGAAGATGAGTGGGCTCAAGTATCTCCTTATGGAAAGTGTCTATGGTGATAGGAATCACGAAGACAAGCGCGAACGTGATAAGAAGTTTGAGAGAGTAGTGAGGGAAACTATTGAGAGAGGAGGCACCTTGCTTATACCAGCCTTCTCTCTGGAGCGTACGCAAGTGATGCTTCATATGCTCAACAACCTTTTTGAATCTGGTAAATTACCTCAAGTGCCGGTCTTCCTCGACTCGCCACTCGGTATTCGGATAACTCAAATATATGAGAGGGTAAAAGATTTGTATAACGATAAGACAGAGGCAGAAATAAAAGGGGGTGATAATATTTTCCGTTTCGATAAATTGCGCGAGACTGCCTCAGTACGTGACTCACGTGAGATTGCAGAAGTGCCGGGAGCGAAGATTATCATTGCTGGTTCTGGTATGTCGACAGCTGGAAGAATCTTACAACATGAAGAAATGTTCCTGCCTGATCCAAGTGCCACACTCCTCTTGGTGGGTTACCAAGGTACAGGTACTCTTGGTCGAGAGCTTGAAGAGGGGAGGAAGAAAGTTATCATCGACGATCACCAAGTAGAGGTTAGGGCCAGGGTGGAGAAGATTAGTGGCTTCTCTAGTCATGCAGACTCTAATACTCTTGTAGACTTCGTATCAACTAGTGCTAAAACTCTGGAGAAGGTCTTCGTCGCCATGGGCGAGCCTAAGTCCTCAATCTTCCTCGCTCAACGCTTGCGTGATGAACTAGAAGTAGATGCGGTAGTAGCAGAGAAAGGGAAAACCTACGAACTAGATTTGTAAACTATTTAACAGATTCGAGAATCTTAATGAAAGTTTGAGGGTACTTCTCAGCGAGAGTAGAGAGGATCTTCCTATCAAGAGCAATATTGTTCTTCTTTAAAAGTGGGATGAACTTAGAGTAAGACATATCATTCTGCTTAAGTAAGGCAGACATGCGGACATTCCAGAGTCGGCGGAAGTCACCCTTCTTGTCTCTTCGGTGAGCGAAGGCGTAGGTACCAGCGTGGAAGATGGCTTCATTGGCCTGGCGTTCCTTGCTACTTCTACCGTGGCGATAACCCTTCACCTTGCGGAGAATATTCTTCCTACTCTTTAGCGCATTTGTACCTTTCTTAACTCTTGTCATGGCAGTTATTGGATATTAACGAGGAATCGAGAGCGTTCCTTGTTGCTCATATGGAATTCTGATCCACCATTCTTAGCAGCTTTAGCAGCCCTCCTTTCCTTAGAGTTGAAGTGGTTCTGGCCTGCTTTACGGGTCAGGAGCTTGCCGCTCTTACTGACCTTTATGCGCTTCTGGTATGACTTATTGGTTTTCGCTCCCATAAGGCTCTATATAATACTTATTCTAGAGGGTATGTCTAGGCCCTCTCTATAATAACCGTCATGCCCTTAGGGCTCTTCACCGGATGGGAGGCAATCTTATAATCTACCGATACGAGCTTCAACATACGCTCAATACGCTCCTTAAGGAACTTCTCATCTAGGTACTTGGCTCTGCCAGGGAGGAATAGGTCTACCTTCACCCTATTGCCTTCGCTAAGCCATTCAGAAGCCTTCTTGGCCTTAAGGGAGAGGTCGTTCTCACCAGTGCCTAGCTTTACCTGCACGGTCTTCACCTCCACGGAGTGACTCTTCTTAGCTGTCTTACTCTTCTTGTTCTCCTCATACAAGTACTTACCGAAGTCGGCGATCTTAGCGACTGGTGGGGTAGCAGTAGGGGAGATTTCTATAAGGTCTAGGCCCAGGTCAATAGATCTCTTAAGAGCTTCCTCAAGAGTAAGGACTCCGAAGTTCTCCCCCTTAGGTCCAATGACACGTAATTCACTAGAGCGGATCTGCTGATTGATACGAGGTTGAGGCAAGTTCTGTGTATAACTTATTGTTGCGAGTATTATACACTATAAAGTGATGGAATACAAACATAATCCTCCGAGCTTAGGAGAGCTAAGGCACTACTGGAAGACCTGGCGCGATGCTGCAACGCACCACCAGGAAGACTTGTCTACCTCAGAGCGATTCGCCGTAGTGATGCATAAGAGTATTGGGTCGCTCACATTCTTCTTCCTACTCTTCGTGTGGACTATTGCTTGGCTTGGATGGAATATATTTGCCCCGGTAGAGTTGCGCTTCGACCCAGCACCAGCCTTCGTCATCTGGCTCTTCGCCTCAAATATCATGCAACTTATCTTCCTGCCTATCATTATGGTTGGGCAGAACATTCAAGGTCGTGCAGCAGAGCGTCGTGCACAACTCGACTTTGAAATAAATAAGAAAGCGGAACAAGAGGTGGAAGCGATAATTGCTCATTTAGAAAATCAGAATGAACTTCTTTTAGAAATTATGCGTAAGATCGACAGGAGATAGACGTTTAGAGTGAATGCAGAGATATTCGCGAATATCCGAGATTACAAGTTTAACTTCACTCTCATGGCACGAAGACAATCTAATAGGGGCAACAGTTCTGGTCGTGGTAGGAGTTCCTCTGGTTCAAGTGGAAGCAGGGGTCGCTCCTCAGGCTCATCCTCTTCACGAGGAGGTCGTGGCAATAGTTCAGACGACAGCAGATAGAACATAAGAGTTCGGGATAGAATTCGCCGAAGCCACCGCAAGGTGGCTTCGGCCTTTCTTCTACTTAAAACTGTTTGGCGAAGAGGGCGGTGAGGTTGTTGAAGCTTCTGACAAAGATGTTGGGCTTAAAGTTGTCTAAAGTAATTTCCTTGCTGTTGTCCTTGTCGCCTTGAAACTCCTTTTCTAACGCTTGGGCGAAATCTTGATCCTCA
>JAIFWL010000008.1:10416-13583 GCA_019661845.1 Candidatus Parcubacteria bacterium | reverse complement strand
CTGCCACAGGACTATGAAGACCAGTATATTGGCTACAAACAAGGCTCCTAGAGTGATCTCTTTGAGGTGAGTCTTGAATGTTTCCCTATACCCCATCGTCTTAGTATATAATTCCTACATGGCTAAACAATTCGAAGAAAAGCAGTTTAATATCCCTGATTTGAAAGGGATTTCAAATCAGACAGTAGAGGAACACCTCAAGCTCTATACTGGCTATGTTAAAAATGCCAACTTAATCCTGGCCAAGGTAGATGAATACTCCGAAGATGCTAGCCCCCTAGTAGGTGCTGGTGAGGAACATGCTTACGCCCTTTCTGAAATTCAACGTAGATTTGGTTTCGAGTTCGACGGTCTTCGTAATCATGAATATTATTTCGCTCACCTTGAAAACGGTTCTACTCCGCTCACCGCAAGTAGTCCACTCCATAAGGCAATTGAGGAAGGTTGGGGCACATATGATAGATGGTTCGCTCGCTTCAAGAAGATGGCTATGACTCGAGGCGTAGGTTGGGCAGTCTTATACTACGACAAGCATACTGACCAGCTCTTAAACTCATGGATCGACGAGCAACACTTGGGACACTTAACTGGCCTCTCTCCTATCCTCATGCTTGATATGTGGGAGCACTCATTCGTGGCAGACTACCAACCAAGCGGCAAGAAGCAGTATGTCGAAGACTTCTTCACCAACTTGAACTGGCAATCCTGCGAGAAGAATCTAGAAGAGGCTAAGAGTTAGTTAAAATATTTTTACGGTAGCGAACGCTAAGTTACCGAAGAAGTGCGATACCCATAGAATCCACACGAGTATTAAGTGTGTGAGGTAGACAAGAGGCAAGGCCACAAACGAACTTATATAAGAGAGAGTTGTAGCAAGAAAGCCTGTGAACATGACGTAAGGGATTATAGGCAAGACCAACACATTGGTGGGTAAGGAGACGAGGGAAACATCTCCCATAGAATAGATTAGGAGTGGTAAGACAGTAAGTTGAGTGCCAATGGTTGTGGCAACAGTGGTGCGGAAACCCCAACCATTTGGTAACCTCTTTAAATATTTTTCTACGATCGGTACCACATATATAAGAGCGAGAGTAGCAAGGAAGGAGAGTTGGAATGATGGGTCGAAGATTAGAATTTTCGGATTCTCTAGGAGCATTATAAACGCGGCTGTAAGCAGAGCCCGCGATGCAGAGAACTTCCTACCCATAAGCCTTGCCAGGATAACGGTCATAACCATAAGAGCTGCACGCACCACCGTAGCAGGAGCACCCGTCATCAAGACGAAGAGGATGACTCCTACTATGGAAGTGCTGGCAGAAAGTATAGGGGTAGCCGGTATTCGTGTAAGAAGGAAAAACTTTTCTAATAATCTCTTCAAGAAATCCGCAATGATAGTGATGTTGTAACCCGACAAGACTACGATATGAATGATTCCTGCTCGGCGAAACTCCTCCAGAATATCTTTCGGCATCGCTTCCCTACCAGAGACGAGTAGCCCAGCGAGGAGTGAGGCGTATGGCTCGGCAAAATTGCTTTTAATATGATTTATGAAATTGCTTTTAATTTTAAACAACCTTTCCTTAATAGGGTTGCCTAAGCCATGTTCAAGAACCTCCACCTTAGCAAAGCTCATAGTGTAGTAAATGTCGTCCTTAGAAAGATATTTAGCGTAGTCGAAGCTCCGACCTGAATCATCGACAATCTTCCCTGGCTTCTCCAACTTCCCAGACAAATTAACTCTATCTCCATATTGAATATTTGAGTACAAATCTGTATTTACTAGAACTCTCTCCCCATTATCTGACTTAAATACGAACCGAGTGGCATTGTCTCTCGCCTCTGGCTCACCCACTACAACTCCACTTGTAAGTGGCGAAACATCTTCATGGAAATCTTTTACCGCATATCGCAAACTTCCTAAAGCGAAGGCGAATAAAACTATTGAAATAAATATTACTCCCCTATCCAGACTTCCTTTCCAAACCTTCTCCGAAACAATTATTCCGAATGCAATTATTAAAAGAAATACACTTATAACCGGCGAGATGAATACGAAGGATGAGCAGGCAATACCGAAAGCGAAACTGAAGATAAATAATAGAATGCCCTTAGAGTACAAATCTGTAACTACTCCTTGGTCCATGGTAAAGATTAGGATTCTCCCCGTCGGCGAAGGCTGTAGCTATTTCATCAGCTCTTTCATTGGCAGAGACACCGGCGTGGCCCGCCACATATTTCCACTTAATATCTAGAGTTTCGGTCGAAGCGAGGAGTGTTTGCCAGAGTTCTTGATTCAATACTGGTTTCTTGGCAGCAGTCCTCCACCCCTTCGCCTGCCAACCCTTGATCCAGATAGTAATACCTTTCATCACATATTCTGAATCAGTGTGCATCTCGATCGGCTCACCTTTGAAATCCTGATTCTTATTGATGAACTCAAGTGCACGAATAGCAGCAGTGAGCTCCATCTTATTGTTGGTAGTATGTTCTTCCCTTCCACCAATTTCTACGACCTGACGATCATCTGCAATGATCGTCCCCCAGCCACCAGGGCCAGGATTACCTCTTGATGAGCCGTCTGTGTAGATAGTGGTCACAACTAATTCCCATTTAACCTAGCTCTAGTTGCAGAACCTACTGAACCAGTTGGAGTAATACCGTACTTCACTTGATACCTTCTAACAGCTTCGTAAGTAAGGTTGAAGAAGTTGCCAGATATAGCTCCGTTGTATAGACCTTCAGCAATAAGCTTCTTCTGCAGTAGACGAACTTCGGAATCATTTGTCATTCCGAGGGATAGATCCTTCGTAAGTCTCGTGGCTGTACCAGATGAAGCAGGTGGAGTAGGAGTAGCTGGAGCTGAAGGAGCAGATGGTGCAGAAGGACTTGGAGTAAATGGAGCTACAGGAACTATAGGTTGGAGAGTTCTGATTTCTAAGGAAATGGCTTGAAGTTCTGAGAGGAAGGATTGGATGCTAGATGGGGATGGATTACCACTCTGAACTACTCGAGCAAGAAGAGATGCGAGTTTGCCTTGGATTGATTGGATGCGAGCAATGAAGCCTGATTTATCTCCACCAGTGTCGGAGCCTCCTCCATCACTATTTCCACCTCCCCCTCCACCTCCTCCGCCACCTCCACCTCCGCCACCTCCGCCACCCCCACGA
>JAIFWL010000008.1:0-10406 GCA_019661845.1 Candidatus Parcubacteria bacterium | reverse complement strand
CCGCCACCTCCACGATCTTCATCGGAAGCCACAGTTACTCCTTCAGACTTCACTACTGAGCCACCTGGACCAGCACATGTAAGAGTGTAGGTAGTAGAAACTTCTGGGGAAACATTTTCGCTACCAGAGAGAGCCTTAGTCCCAGACCATCCTCCAGAAGCGGTGCAGGAAGTAGTATGATCAGAATTCCATAGGAGTTTAGAGGATTCCTTCTTCTTAATGGTTGGAGGAGCAGCGTTGAAGCTAAGGGTTGGGGAATCAGGACCTGGGTCAGTGATAATTACTGAAATGTTTGATGCTACTCCAGTATTCCCTGCTGCATCACGTGCTACAGCACTTAGAGTGTGAGTACCCGCACTTACTGGGACAGTATTCCAGGAATAAATGTATGGTTCCGATGTATCTTCCCCACCCAGGTTAGCTCCATCTAGTTTGAATTGAACACCTACCACAGCAACATTGTCTGAAGCATTAGCGGCGACGTCTACCGTACCAGAGATGCTTAGACCACTTGTTGGAGAAGTGATTGCGACAGTAGGCTTCGCTGTATCTGGAGCGGTCACTGTAACAGTTACAGATTTATTAGCTGAACCACTCGCACCTGTGCAGGTAATAGTGTATGTAGCAGTTGCTGTTGGAGTTACTACTTGTGTGCCCGATGTCGCCTTAGAACCACTCCATGCGCCACTAGCTGTGCAGGAGGCAGCATTGGTGCTACTCCACGTGAGAGTTGATGAGTTCCCTGATGGAATAGTTGCTGGAGAAGCAGAGATATTGGCTGTAACAGTAGTACCAGATGTAACAGTTACCTTTACTGCATCGGAGGTAATGGATGCTCCTGCATTATCAAATGCCTTAGCCTTAAGAGTATATGAACCGGCACCCACTGATGGCCATGTGTAGGAGTAAGGGAGAACTGTGTCAGTATTTAGAAGTGAATTAGAGTTATAAAACTCTACCTTAGTAATAGTACCGTCAGTGTCCGCCGCATTAGCATTAATAGTAATTGAAGCAGGAGCACTGAAGCTTGCGCCTCCTACAGGTGAAGTGATAGCAACTGATGGCGGACTATTACCAGTATTTGAAACAGTGACCGTAACAGGAGCGGAGGTAGTAAGGTGGCCGGCTACATCTCGAGCAACAGCAGTAATAACATGAGGACCATTGGAGCTAAGGAGAGTGCTCCACGAAATGTGGAATGGAGTATTAACATCTTCATCTCCCTTATTTACTCCATCAATCTTAAACTGCACGCCACTTACACCATAGTTATCATTGGCATCAGCGTCTATATACTTCTGCCCACTTAGAACCTCGCCATTCTTAGGCAAAGTAACGGAAACTGTAGGTGGAGTGATGTCTCCTGCGGAACCCACTACAATCTTCTCAATATTTGATGAAGCAGAATTGCCTTTATTGTCATAAGCACGAGCTGAGACTAGATATGGATTAGAGCTTGCAGGGATATTGCTCCACACACAAGTGTAAGGTGCACTAGTGGTAGTACATGAATCCAGTCTGTGGGAACTAGTCTTCAGCCCCACTATTCCATAGTAGAACTCTACCCTATTAATACCGTCTGTATCGGTCACACTTGCAGTCATATTTAAACTACTACCAGGACCAGGAATGGTATGGGTGCTTGGGGTAAGGGTTACGCTTGGCGGAGTAATGGAAGGTGCGGCTCTGCCTGAAGGTTGCTGTAGTAACGAAGCCACTTCGGCATCGGTATAGGTCCCCCCAGCCAAGACAACGGCATTACGGAAGTAACCCACAAGAGGTCCTCTAGCAGGAGGGATGGCATTTGAGGAGGTGTTGTATTCGAGCCATAACTTATCCCAGTACGTCTGCCCATTTTCTATATTTGGACTAATTTGAACACCATCAATAATCTTTACCGCAGGACTATCCTCATCGGCTACCCACAGAGTGAAGCGATAGTAAGGAGCTGTATCAGGAACAAATCTTGCCCAGTAGCGAGTCCACTTCTGTGGTTTAACATTAAATTCTCCAGAACGTGGGCCTAAAGACTCACCTCCATAATTAATACTCTTCCACACTGCCGGAGCATTATCTGGGCCATTGCCACCATATTGCCTTACATCTACAAGAGAAATACTCCCTGGATAATTAGTGTGCCCCAGGAAGAATCTAGATCTCACTTCCGTCCAAATTCTGCCGCTAGCTATTTGGAAATTTTTGTAATTAGTAATGCCGTCAGTATCACCATCTATAGTAAAGGAGGTGTTAGGCCAAGCAAATTCCTGACCGAACCAAGCATCCCATGTGAGAAGCATCGTCCCACCTGTAACAGTTGTTGGGAGACGAACGTGTGTGGGAAGACTCACGCTGTCATAAGGAACTACAACCTTGGCAGCATCTTGCTTCCTAGGATCTGGATCCCCCGTATAGTCATACGTCACGTCATGGTCATTGCTTTCGTTGTTGGCTTCAATCTGTCCTGCATCACGTAAACAATAATTCGCTACAGCATCAGAACGTCGGCGCAAAGTTTCGAAGTAAGAATGTACTCCCCCCACATCGCCACAAGCACCAGAGGAAGCTGCTTCCACTCTGGGCACATCTGGGAATCCGGAATAGTTCTGATTAATCTGATCAATTAAAAAAGAGCTGGTGAGAAGTGCAACTGCTAGGAATGCTCCCCAATGAGCGTGCTTGTGTGCAGGGTGTTTGTGATAACTCTTGTACCAATGATTCATTACATTTTATTATACCCCAATATCTACAATTCGCAGACGTAATTCTGGACGATTGCGGAAATATGACTTCTCTAAGTGCGCATGGAGAGTACACGAGGTGGAAGTAGGAAGTAAGGAGTAGGAAGTAGGAGTGGAGAAGAAGGAAATAGCCTTAAGTCGCGGGCTTAAAGTGAGTTCCATGTGCTCATTGGCCTTGCCGAACTGGCGAAGGTTCTTAATGGGAGCGTTTACAATCTTGAAAACTGGCTTCTCATTACCGGTGCCAAATGGGGCAAACTGTGTAACAGTTTGCCATAATCCCTCACTCACGTCTTCTAAGCGGATAGGCAGGGTTTCTTCTTCTAAAACGGCCTTTGATTCCAATTTCTCCAGTGCTTTAGACAACTTTTCTTCTAAAGTATGGATATTTTCTTGCGAGACGGAGAATCCTCCTGCACCTTTGTGCCCCCCGAATTCTAGAAACTCGCTTGAAACACCCTGCATAAGCTCGAAGAGGTCGTAACCATTGTAAGATCGACATGAACCCTTGATCTTGCCGTCTCCATCTCTCCCCCATACGAAGACTGGCCGACTAAATTCCTCTACAAGCGAGTTTGATACAAGCCCTGCAAGTGATGGTTTCCATTCTGGATTACCAACTACAATTACTGAGCCTAGATTCTCTCTTTTAGAAAGATGGGACTTAGCTTCCTTAGTCATGGCAGCCACTACTCCCTTCCTTTCTTGATTGATCTTCTCTAAATGATTGGCATACTGCTCGGCCTCTGCTTCGTTACTAGCAGAGAGTAAGAGGAATGCGTCTAGTGGTACGCCCATTCTCGATGCGGCATTAATGCGAGGCGTAATCATGAAGGCCACATCATCCTCGGTAAGATTCTTCTGATCCAAATTAATTTTCCTAAACAAAGACAAGAGTCCTGGTCGAGGAGACTTACGTAAAACCTCCAAGCCGAAGCGAGCAAGTATTCTATTCTCCCCCACTAGAGGCACCATGTCAGAGAGTGTGGCGATACCAACCATATCGAGAGACCACTTCTCCATCCCCTTCTTCACTCCGAAAGATTCTTTATCAAGAACTGCTTGTACAAGTTTGAAAGCTACAGCCGAACCGCACAGTTCTTTAAACGGGTACTCACTCTCCTTCCTCTTCGGATTCACTATGGCATAAGCTCTCGGTAATTCTGCCTGTGCTTCATGATGATCAGTTACGATCACATCGATCCCGCGCTCGTTGGCTAAGTTAATTTCAGTAATGTCGTTAGTGCCGCAATCTATAGTGATGATGAGTTTAGCGCTACGAGTAGCACACTCTTCTACTGCATCAATGTTCAAACCGAAGCCTTCGTCATTTCTATGTGGAATGTAGAAAGAAACATTGTCGTATTTAATTCTTTTGAAAAAGTCCGATAAGACAACTGCTCCGGGAATACCGTCTGCATCATAGTCAGAGAAAACGACTACATGTTCCCCATTCTTCACCGCTCTCACTACCCTCTCGGCCGCCTTATCCATATCAGGCAAGAGGCTTGGGCTAAATAACTTGTCGTAATTAGGGTTTAAAAAAGATTCCTTGTCTTCAGGTGCCACACCTCGTGACTTGAGGAGAGTTTCAAAGAGTTCGGGAAAATACATATAAGTATTATACAAGGTGCTTTCTAGCAAAAGCGAAGCCAGAACCTTGTTTTAAATACTTTTCAAATCGTGCAGCTTTCGATTTATCGTTGAACACACAGTACCAAACTAATTTATATGGGCGCTTATTCTTAGAATATATACTTGACCCAGAGTTATGAGCGCTAATCCTTTGTTGTAAATTTTCAGTAATGCCAGTATAAAAACTGCCATCTTTCAAACTTTTAAGCATGTAGACTTTAAATGTCATGAGTATCCGTCCTGCTTTGCATAAAGCTACGCAGGACACTGCTTCTTTTTAGTTTAGATTGAGGGTGCCTACACATAATATGTATATCTGAGGCTTGCACTGCGAAGCCTCGGCGAAGCAGTGGAAAATGCATTGGACTATTATAGCAAGCGTATTAAGATGGGTTTATGAAAAAGCGTTGGCAAGCTGGAGATAGCACCATGGAAGGCCTGGCCATACTAGCCGTCCTCATGGTCATTATCTTCACCATGCCTAAGAGCCACTCTACCAATACCGCCCCTGGTTCTACGGTAAAGAGTGGTGGACTCTCCTGGCTCTCCTCGGAAAATTATAGTCCTATCAAGGGCTCAACCGTCCAAAGTAGTACCGACAATAATTACTCCTCCATCTATTTAGGTACCGGTAACGCGGCTTATAGTTACCAGCCTTATGAGGAATACATCACCATAGAGAATTATGGTCAAAGCCCAATTGATATTACCGACTGGCAGCTAAAGAATGGGAAAGATAAACGTCCTTACTATCAGGGAGGGTCTCTCCAACGTTTCTCGGCGGATATAGCCATTATCCCTCGAGCAACGAGAGTGCTTTCCCCAACTGGCAATAATGTTTTCGAAAATGTTGTCCTCTCTCAAGGTGATAGGGCTATTATTACCACAGGCTCGATAGGTGTCACCTCCCCTTACCGGATTGTAAGCTTTAAGGAGAACATGTGTACGGGTTATATAGAGAACTTGTCTGATTACTCCTTCAACCCACCGCTCAACACTAGTTGCCCCAACCCTGGTTCGGAGCCCGGTATAGAGAATCTCCCCACCGACTGTCGTGATGCGGTTAGGAATCTATCTTCTTGCCAAACCCCACGGTTTGAAAACAAAGATAGTAATGGTGAGCCTTGTGATACTTGCTTAGGTGGTAAAAGATTGCCAACTTACTGTGCCGCCTTCATTAAAGAACACTTCACTTACCAAGGTTGCTTGGCCAATCACTTGAACGATCGTAACTTCTCGGGGAATACTTGGAGAATATTCCTAGGTCGAGGTTGGGAAATGTGGAATAAGGATTACGAGACTGTAGAGTTATTCAACAAGCTCGGTCAATTAGTTACTTTCCAAAATTATTGATATGAAAGATCCCAATTGTGTCTTCTGCAAAATAGTGGCGGGAGAAATACCTGCGCATAAAGTTTATGAGGATGAGAGTTTCCTCGCTTTTATAGATATAAATCCTCGCGGCGTTGGCCATGTGCAAGTCATACCTAAGGAACACCATCGCTTCGTTTGGGATGTGCCTAATGCAGGAGAATATTTCGAAGTGGCGAAGAAGATTGCTCTAGCTCAACAAAAAGCTTTCAATACTGAACTTATTCGTTCACAAATTTATGGCGAAGAAGTTCCTCATGCCCACATCTGGGTCTGGCCCGATGATCAAAGCGTAGGAGACAAGATGGATTTCGAAGGGAATGCGGGGAAGATAAAGGAAAATATTTAACCACCTCACCCTAACGCCTCAATTCCGGGCAACGTCCCCGTAGCTAAGAAATCTAGCATAGCTCCACCGGCAGTTGAGACAAAGGAGAATTTATCAAACAAATTAAGTTCTTTAATAGCAGCAATAGTATCTCCTCCGCCGACGATAGATTCCTTACCGGAGTTCGCAATAGCCTGTGCTATTTCTAGTGTTCCCTTCTTGTACTCATCTTCATACTTACCTACCGGACCGTTCCAAAGAATAAATTCAGAATTGTTAATTTTAAATTGTAAATTCTTTATTGTTTCTTCATCCACATCAAGCGCCTTGATGTCGCCATGAGGGAAGAAAATTTTAGGATTATCCTTAAGCTCTGTCTCGTACGCTTTAGCGGCATTTAATCCGCCGATAAATATTTCATCAGCAATATCTAGAAACTTATGTATTAACGGTGCCTTAGTTTCAAACTTCGCCCCACCGAGGATGAAGAGGAACGGATGGGTGGGATTAAATGCTTTAGACAAATTCTCTACTTCTGCTACGAAGTTAATCCCAGCAAAGCTCGGTAGAAGTTTAGGTACACTCACGATAGAGGCGTGCTTTCTGTGCGAGACGGAGAAGGCTTCATTCACATAAACCTCGGCTTGCGCTGCTAGACTCTTGGCGAATTCTTCTGAATTCTCTTCTTCCCCACTACCTCCTCGCAAGTTTGGAAGTAGTACGGCTCCTAGAGGTACGAAATTCTTTAGAACTTCAAAATCTCCTTCTTCTAGATGCGTGGCGATAAGCACTTCTCCACCCGCTTGTGTTAAATATTCTAAAGTTTCTTGTGATTTCTTAATGCGGAAATCATCTAAGACTACTCCATCCTGAATAGGCACATTCCAATCCACTCGTACCAATACTTTCTTCCCCTTCAAATCTCCTGCTTCTTTAATAGACTTCATTTTGTAATCATTGATAGAGCAATCTGCTCGAAGCTCTTAGGCTTAAGTGATGCATGACCAACTAAGAAACCCCTCACTCCACTCTCTCGCATAAGGAGGCCCGCATTCTCAGGCTCAACAGAACCTCCATAGAGTATAGACACCTTGTCTGCCAAGGCACGACCGTATAAGTCTGTCAGCACTTTCCTTATAAACAAGACTGACTGGGCCAGTTCCTGAGGTGGTAGGGCCTCTTTAGCACTCTTACCTATAGCCCAGACTGGTTCATAAGCAATTAGCACTGAGGCGATGGCCGACTTACCCACATTTTGGAGTGCTAGTTTAATTTCATCACGAAGAAATTCGAAATATTCTCCATCAGCGTCGCGCTCTTTCTCTCCCACACAGATTAGTGGCGAGATGCCAGACTTCAAGGCTATTAATACCTTCTTAGATACCACTTCACTCATCTCACCCAAGGCTCTCCTCTCACTATGCCCCACAATAGCAAGCCTCGTACCGAAGCTCTTAAGCATATCTATAGAAATTTCCCCTGTGTAAGTCCCCTTAGGCGTAGTAGGAATGTCCTGCGAAGCAAGAGTAGCGAAGCTCTTAGAGCCATTAGCCACGGCTTCTATATATAGAGTAGGTGGAGCGATGAAGGTAAAAAGTTTCTTAAACAGAAGCTTTTTACGTGTAAGACCTCTGAGAATCTCCTTGGCCTCATATATAGAGCTTGGATGGTTCTTCCAGTTAGCGACGAGTATTGGCTTTGCCATATTGGCATTATATCAGAGCTATTAATCAGAGTGATATTATCACTCTGATTCTTTCCAGCTCTGTACTATCCAGCCACCAGTAGGGCCGCTCACGAATCCGGCATTTACCAAGCCACTTCCATAATCAATGCCCACGTTATTCTTAAGTTCAATCTTGTTCCCCACTGCCTCACGCACACTAGCGTTGTTACTGAAGTAGATTGTCCCCTTCTGCGCATTCACGATAGAAATGTTCGAATTGTTACTTACATCTATAGCATTATTGCTGAAGCATGGGCTTGTAGTTATGGAAACATCACAGTTACTAGTTGAGAGGAGCAAGATGTAACTCCCAGTCGTACCAGAGTCTTGGAATATAACTCCGTTATTGATAATGATGTAGCCGTCGGCAATTATTACTCCGGAACCAGCGCCATAAGATGAAGCTAGTTTGACACCACTACCGATGTTTAAGATAAGATTACCTGTGACATACACAGTATCAGTAAGTGTCAAGGTGCTACTGACTGTAAGATTTCCCACGATCTTCTTCGGTCCCATGTTTGTAGGAGTGGAGATGGTAGTGTTGCCTGTAATAGTTCCTCCGAGTGAAGCGTCATTCTTCCAACTAGAGATAATGTCATCGGAAATGGGTAAGCCTATTGGTTCAGGATCAGGTTGCGAAGTATTGCAAACCTTGTTGTTACCAGAGCCTACTTGGCAATACATAAATCCAGATGCAGTTGAGTTCTGAATAGTGTGCGCATAAGCATTGGCGGTAGCGCCTGTCCCTATAGCTAAGTTAGTGATAGAGCCAGCAGGGCCGGCGACAAATGCAGCACCAGTAATGTATGCGCCATTTGAACCCACGATATTGCCATTAGAGTAAATGCTGCCATTAATGTGTGAGTTGTTGTGGAGGACGAAGCCCCCAAGCCCTGCTTGCGTACCGAACTGGAAAACTACTCCAGTACCCAAGGCCAAGTCTGACCTTACTTTCCTCACTACAGAGCTCACATCTCCGGTAGAAATAATTTGCTTGTTCTGCAATACTCCAGTCGTAAGAGTGGAGGCAGTGCTACCGCCTAGTGCAAGAGTTTCTGAATCACCTACCGTTTGACCAGATTTCAACCTATAAACCACATCTTCGACCCCTGCTTCAGCAAGGAAGTAACTCTGACGAGAGAGGAGAGTCTGGGCAGCCGCCTTCTGCTGCTTGATCACTGGGTTCATCAAGCCGAAGATGATAGTAAGAGAGACGACGAGGAAGAAAATAGTTGCCACCATCATGGCTTGGCCGGACTGTAAATTAATTTTGTGTTCTTGTGTCATAAATTATCCAAAATTATCTTAGCACTGCTGTAGAGTAGAAGGTCTCTGTCTTGTAACCCGTATCCGCTCCACTCTCAAGTGTCATCTCAATGCGTACACCCTCCGAATGCGCACCGGAGAATCGACGGAAGATAAGACTCGTTACTCGTGTGGCACTCTCCGTCAAGGCTCCGAGGTCAACACTGTTCTCCTTCATCATGAGCCGGCCATTGGAAATATAGAATTCTACTGTGCGAGGGTTGTTCGATGCATCAGTACTATTCAATATCAAGTCTCCTGGATGAACATTGAGAGTACTCCCTGGAGCAATACTATCGGAGAGCCTAGCCTCACGTGTCATCCTCTCCATACTTAGCGAGGCAGAGGTGTCTATACTCCTTGCTGAGCGGATCAACCTGTTCGACTTACTAATAGATACGATAACGCCCATCACAACCATGAGTAGTAGAGCAAGAATTGCTACATAAATAAGCATTTCAAGGAGAGAGAAGCCCTTATGACGCTCTAGTTTAAAATTATTCCGCATAAATATTGGTGAGGTAAGTCGAAATAGATCTCGTAGTAGTAGCACCATTACTTACCCACGAGACGCTGGAAGTGATCTTACGAGTGTTAGGATCATTTACTCCACCCGAAGTAACTATATCTCTTGAAGTGCTGTCACGAGAGACTGCGGAGACTGTAACAGTGCGTAGGAAACTATCTACATATAGAGCGGTGGTGCTTGCCTGCCAAGTGCCGTTATAGAAGGCCATACCATAATCCGTCCCCGGAGTGAGTGAAGAAATGTTTACCCACGCAGAATCTCTTAGGAATCGAGCTGCTTCTATCCCCTCTTCTATAAGATAAGAGGCTTGTATGGAACTACTGTTCTTAAGTGCTGAGCGTAAGTAAAGAGTGTGCACACTAAGCAGAGCTACGATAAATACTGAGATGATGGCTGAAGCGATGAGAACTTCTACAAGAGTTATACCTTTACTACTTTTCATATCAATTTGCTTCAATGATGCCACTTCCTGAGACAGATATGGTGCTCGAACTTGTGGGGTCATTGATTAGATAGAGTTCGAAAGTGCCTGACTCTCCGGTACGGCCAGTCAGGCGGTCGAATACTACTTGCGTCGCACCTCCGGCAAGGGAGATGTTCCTTATCCCGACCGATGAGTCGAGTGTATTTAAAACATTGTCAGGTGCTCCTACTGAATACGATGAACCCTTGAAGAGGGTTACTTGAGTCGGGTCAACCTTCACTCCGTATTGCGAAGCATTGAGTGAGGAGAGAGTGGTCGAACGGGCTTCATTTAATACTGAGACCACC
>JAIFWL010000007.1 GCA_019661845.1 Candidatus Parcubacteria bacterium | reverse complement strand
AGGGAGGTAGAGGAGGTGGAGGAGGTGGAGCTATTAACGCTAACGGTACGGCAGGTGTTGGTGGATTCGGCGAACTTCCAGGAGGTGGAGGTGGAGGTGGAGGAGCTGCAGCACTCAACACTACTGGTGGTTCTTTGCGTGGAGGTGGAGGAGGTAACGGCGCTCGTGGTGAAGTGCGCCTTACTGTGATCAAGGGTACTGCAGCAGATCTGGGAGAAATTTATTCTACTAAGGATGAAGATGTTAAGGCTGGAGATGTGGTAGCTATTGATCCAACTCTAAATGCTGGGGTTAGAAAGACGGAAAAGGCTTATGACTCTGGAGTAATAGGAGTAATTTCTACGCGCCCAAGTATTGTCATGGGTTCAAATGAAGATCCAGATACACATACAACTGTCGTGGCTCTAGCTGGACGTGTACCAGTAAACGTCTCGTTGGAAGGAGGTGCTATTAAGGCAGGAGATTATCTAACCCCATCTTCTATCCCTGGAGTAGCAATGAAGTCCACTAAGTATGGCGCGGTCATAGGCCAAGCCCTAAATGATTTCGATGGAGATGGGGCAAGGGATGAAATAGACGGTCATAAGATTGGCATTGTTGTCATATTTATAAAGAACACTATAGGCAACACCAACGAAGTATCGAAGCTCATACTCTCACCACCAGCTACAACTACAGCCACTACCACTGAAGATGAAAGCCCTCCGCCTAAACCTCCGCCTGAAATAGGTAAACAGCTCTTGTACTACTTCTTGCAACAGGCTTCAAGTACAGCATCTGCTAACTTGTCTGAAATCTTCACCGATCGCTTAGCTGCAGCTATGGAAGTAGTGACACCGAAAGTTATTACCGACAAACTCATTACTAACTCTATAGAAGCAGTAGAAAGTGACATTCTGGTTAAGCTAGTAGAGGGCGGTAAATTCTTGGTGAGCTTCGGCAATGGATCGAGCACTCTCATGGGTATCGACGACTTGGGTAATGCCATGTTTGCCGGCGCGATAACGGGCGGAAGCTTAGAACTTGGTTCGAGAGAGAAGCCGACAGGTATTACTCTCTACGACACGGAGACGGGAGAACCATACTGTACGAAGATTAAGAACGGATCTCTAATAACTCTCCCAGGAAGGTGTTCTGACCCACCTCCGAGAGTTGAAGATAAGAGTGAGGACACTGTAAAAGAGGAACCACCTCCTCCGCCAAAAGATGAAGTCGTAGAACCTCCTCCAGAGGAAGGAAAAGACAAGATAGGGGAAGAGCCTCCACCTCCACCAGAAGAGGTTCCTCCTCCTGACTTGCCTCCGCCAGATGATTCAGGAGATAATGGAGGACAATGAATCTTAAAGAAATAAAAGCCAGTACTATTGTTGTACTGGCTTTTATTCTTGCCTTGGGGGTTGGACTTGGGTTTGTTATATCATCCTCAGAGTGCCATAATCCTCATCTAAAATATTTGAGTAATGATCTTAGTTGTGGCTCGAAGTATTATATTAAGAAATCTTCTTATGCAAGCTTAAAAACATCATTAGCCTCCTTTATAGATAAAGAGGAGAAGAATGGGGAAATTACAGAGGCGTCTATATTCTTCAGAGATTTGGAAGATGGTCCAACGCTAGGTATCAACGAACATACAAACTTCGCACCAGCGAGCTTGCTTAAAGTGCCACTACTCCTCACTTATTTAAAACTTTCAGAAACAGAACCAGGAGTAATGAAAGAAGTATTATCCTATAAATTAATCAAAGATACTTACAACCCCAATTTCCCTCCAGAGAATCCGGTTATGCCAGGTAAGGAGTATAANNNGGGGGGATGATTCTGATAATCAAGCTTACTTTGCCCTACTTTCTTATCTACATGAGCGTTCACCAAATGAAGATTTATTGACAGAGACCTTCTGGGACTTGGGTATAGTCGATCCTAATAATCCAACAGAGGATGTTGTCACTGTTAAGTCGTATGCCTCTATTTTCCCTCAACTCTACTATGCTTCCTTCTTTGACTTAAAGGAAACTTCAGAAAAGGCTCTGGAACTCTTGAGTCGAACTAATTTCCATCAAGGGTTAGAAGCAGGTTTGCCACAAGGCATGAATGTGGCTCACAAGTTTGGCGAGAGAGATGCTGGGAATGGTGTTAAGCAGCTCCAGGATTGTGGCATCGTGTATTACCCAAAGAATCCTTACCTTGTCTGTATAATGGTGCGAGGAGGTGATATGGAGAAGCTCGCAAGTGTAATCGGGGGACTATCTAAGATGATTTACGATGAAGTCAATTCTAGGAAACTCTAAAGTTATAAAATACACGAAGATAGCTATTTTCGTGTTGCTACTCGTGTTGTATGGAATATCTATATTTCACAAAATGGCCTTACCGTACGGCGATGACCTTCCTAGGCACCTTGAGAATGGTAAGCAAGTTCTAGGTGGCAATTTCGATGTTCTTTATAAAAATGTTTATTCATACACTGAACCAAATCAAACCTTCATTAACCATCACTGGCTATATGGAGTTATCATTTACCCAATCTTCCTGATCTCTGGGTGGAGTGGGTTATCACTTTTCAATATCCTTATTCTTCTCTCAGCATTTTCTATACTGTTTCTAACAGCTTTGAAGTACGCGCAGTTCTCGGTTGTTGCTCTCTTGTCTATCCCGGCCGTAATTATCCTGAGTGAACGTACGGGGGTAAGGCCAGAGGCTTTTACCTATCTTTTTATCGCCATATTTCTTTTTATCTTCAGTAAGATTGAGGAGAAGCCTCATACCAATCTCTTATGGTGGCTCATACCTCTACAAGTTATCTGGGTGAATACTCATATTTTCTTCTTCGTCGGCCCTGCTTTAGTTGGAGGATACTTACTCCAGCAACTTATTGAGCGAAAGGACTCGATCTCTAGAAGGCTTGAATGGTTACTCCTAGCTGTAGTCGTAGCTTGTCTATTAAACCCCAATGGCTTGTCTGGCGCGCTTTACCCACTCAATATTTTCAATAGTTATGGGGTTAAGGTAAGTGAGAATGTTACTATACCCAATTTTATCAGGGGGGCTACGTACTTCGCTGATCCAGCTGTTGCTATATTCTGGCCCATCGCCACCCTTTTGATATTAGGATTCGTTGTGCTTGGTTATATTTATCGGAAGAAGAAGTATCAAGTCTCATCTTTCCCATCCTTCTATCTCTTAGCAAGTCTCGCCACAATTCTCTCTAGCTTGCTTCTACTTAGAGCGATCTCTCTTTTCAGCGTCATTTTACTTATTGCAGGCTCAGTTGTCTTGGAGAAGCTTATTAGGGAGAAGGAAGAATGGAGGAAATTCATTACATATCTTCTTCCTATTGCATTAAGTTTGGCTCTAGTGCTTATTGTCTCTCACACCTCAAGTGCTTATAGAGGCTTAGGGCTTGCTCCTCGATCGGAAGATTCGATAAACTTTTTCAAAGAGCATAATCTTAAGGGCCCAATACTAAATGATTATGATGCTGGGAGTTATCTCTTGTTTTATTTGTATCCAGATGAGAAGGTCTTCATGGATAACCGACCAGAAGCATTTTCAACCAAATTCTTTGAAGAGACAGTGAATCCAATGGTGGCTGATGAAAAGGTCTGGCAGGAGATGCTTAAGAAGTATGATTTCAATGTTATCTTCTTCGGCCAGTACGATCAGGGAGATAATGTGAGAGAGTTTATTTGGCGGAGAGTCCACGATCCGGAGTGGGTCTTTGTCTATGTAGACCAGTACAATATTATCTTGGTGAGGAATTTACCAAGGAATATGGAAGTTATACAAAATGCTGGTATTACTCCAGAGAATGCCCCAGAGCGATTAAAGTATCTTACCAACTCAGGAGATTACGAGGACATGGTAACTGCGGCAGACACCTTTAATCTATTAGGTTTAACAGATTTAGGAACAAAGGTATTTCTTGATATTGTCTCGCGCTGGCCCGATAAGCCTAGAATATGGATGATCCTAGGTGAGTGGGAGCTTAACAAGACCGATCCAAGAAGCCCACTCTTGGCGGTAATGTTTCTAGACAAAGCTATTAGCCTAGGACAGAGAACTGCTGAGGCCTACAGTTTCCTTGGTGCAGCATATGCTAAACTCAGTCGACCAGATAACGCACGAGCCGCTCTTCTAAAGTCTCTTAGTATAAATCCAGAACGGGTTGACGCACAAAAACTTCTAAACGTTTTAAATGCAAAATAAACTCTCATTATTCTGTGCGAGTTTCCTAGGCTTATTCTTAGAGTTAACTCTTATACGTTTCTTGCCGGCAAATGTCTTAGCCATCTGGTACTTCCAGAATCTAGTATTAATTGCAGCATTTCTCGGTTGGGGATTGGGTGCGATCTTAACTAAGAGGAAGAATGATTTGTTCAATCTCTTCCCTCCTGCTCTCACTATCTTTATAGCTGTAATAGTATCCTTACGATTCGTGGATTCCATTCTCACATCGGCAGGAGGAGAGTGGAATTGGAATTACATTTATTCTTTGAATACTATTCATGATTCCCCATTCAAGGTAAATATTATTTTCGTCTTAACCTTGGTTTATATATTAGTAGCAGGACTCTTCACTCTCGTAGGCTATAAGATTGCTCGACTTATGGAGGAGGAGGTAGCGCTTAAGGCATATGGCACTACACTCTTGGGTGGGTTAGCGGGAGTGGCTGTTTTCAGCTTCACAACATTTGTAGGGGGATTCGTCGGTACTCCAGTAGCATGGTTCGTGATAATTGCTGGTATTACTCTGTGGCTATTGCGTCAGAATCACTTAGCACGAGGCTTCGCCATTATTTGTCTTGTTATTACACTTATTCTGGTGCAACAATCAGGAAGCCAAACAATTTGGTCACCTTACTACTCTATTAATACAAAGGAAGATGAACAAGGTCAGTATGCTATGACTCTCTTCGTTAATCGTTTCTTCCACCAAGGGATTCTCGATTTCAACAAAGACCCGTACTTCCAAGCAAAGTACCTTTTCCCTTACTACTTTAAACAACCTAAGAATTTACTAATACTAGGCGCTGGCACAGGCAATGACGTGACAATCGCAGAGGTGGCCGGGGCAGAACACATAGACGCCGTAGAGATTGACCCAACTATTGCGAAGCTTGGAATGGAGAAGAATCCAGCCAAGCCCTATCAAGATGAGAGAGTTAATTTAATCATTGACGATGCGCGCTCCTTCCTCAAGAAGAGTGATAAGAAGTACGACATGATTATTATGGTGACCCTAGACTCACACGCTCTACTCTCTGCCAAGTCGACTGTTCACTTGGATAACTTCGTTTATACCAAGGAGTCACTTGAAGATGTTAAGCATCATCTCAATCCAGATGGCGTAGCTGTAATGCTCTTCTCTGCAGGCGTGCCAGAGTTGGCTATTAGATTGCAAAATCTAGTCGGCGAATCATTCTCTGATGTACCCCATGCTACTTATGTAGGAGATAGTGTGTTGTTTAATACCGTATTCGTCGCTGGGCCGGGGTTAAGGGATTCACTAATACATGACGAGATTCATATTAGAGGAGGGATGGTTTTTAAGCTCATACCGAATAGCACCACTCCAGATGTTATCCCTACTGATGACTGGCCATACTTATATCTATATAAGAAATCTATACCTACGCATTACATCAAGGCTATTCTAGTTCTGCTTGGGCTCTCTGTATTGAGCATAACCTTGTTTGTAAAAGAGAAGAGGAAATTACTTAATAGGCAATCTCTAAACTTCTTCAGTCTTGGGGCAGCCTTCCTACTACTCGAGACTAAGACGGTTACCACTCTATCACTCCTCTTCGGTTCTACCTGGATAGTAAACAGCTTTGTGTTCGGAGCCATATTTATCATGTTGTATTTGTCGAATGTTTTAGTGTCTAAATTAGAATTTAAAAGGGTAAGCATTATATATGGTCTTATCATCTTGAGCCTTCTTATAAATTACCTTTTACCCTCAAGCATATTCCTCGGCCTCAACTTCTGGCTAAGAGCTCTATGCTCCTCTCTGGTTAGAGTCTTACCTATATTCTTCGCTGCTATTGCCTTCTCTATCAGTTTCAAGCATGTAAGGCAGGAAGATGTGGGCAAGATGTATGGAGTAAATCTCGCTGGTGCCGTTACGGGGGGATTCCTGGAATATGCTTCCATGATCTTCGGCTTGAAGGCGCTTTACATCATTGCTGGCGTATTCTACCTCACAGCATGGGCTACATCTCCTAAGAGTTTCAAATAATTTTCGTGATATTATTGAAGTCATATGATGAATCGTAAAACATTAATTAGTATCCTCGTGGTCTTACTTGTAGTAGCTGGTGCTTTCTATTACTTTAAAATTTATAAACTTAAGACACCACAGACAGGAGATGCGGTAGAGATGGTTTCAAAACTCATAATGTTACCAGAGGGGGAGAAGCCGACAGTAGCCACTATTTCTGACCCAGCGCTTCTACAGGGGCAACCATTCTTCGCTAATGCTCAAAAGGGGGATGAACTACTCATATATTCAGTCGCCCAAAAAGCTTATTTATACAGACCTTCCATAAACAAACTTATCGAAGTTTCTGTCATTAATACCAATGCCTCACCACAAGGTCAGTAAACTAATATTCCTTTCAAGCCTTTTACTACCAGCTATTCTTTCGGCTCAAGTTTTTTCTTCTGATTCTTATACTGTTTCTAATCCATCCTTATTTTCTGGAGGCTACTCCTCTTCAGATCATTTCGGCTTGATTAGCACCATGTCGCAAATGGCTATTGGCACCTCTACTAGTAATAGTCTCTATCAATTATTCGGTGGTATGCTTTACTTCCCCTTCATTTCAACACCAGTAGTGGGGGCCACTCCAGGCAACGCCTTAGTTAACCTAAGTTGGACAGCAGCAGATGGCACCAATGGTTGGTCAGCTGGAGGTTATGAAGTGGGGCAATCCACTACCGCTAGTGGGCCATACGCCTTTAGTAATGTAGGAAACGTCTTAAGTTCAACTAGAACAGGTCTTACAAACAGTACACCGTACTACTTCGTCATTAGGGTTTATGATGCTTTCGGTACGGCCATCGCCACTTCTAGTGAGGTAAGCGCCACGCCAGTAGCACCACCAGGGGGTGGAGGCGGTGGAGGAGGTGGAGGAGGTGGAGGAGGAGTAGGTACTATAGGCACAGGGTCCATCAATCTTGTTGGTCGAGCTTATCCTAAGAGTGTCATTACTATTCTTAAGGATGCTCAAGTTGTTTCTACCACTATTGCTGATGAGAGTGCCAACTTCAGCGCTTCAATTAATAACTTGAGTGCGGGTAATTACTTCTTCTCGGTCTATAGTGAAGATAATAAGGGTTATCGCTCAAGCTTGTTGTCCTTCCCTACTACGATCAAGGAAAACTCAACTACCAATATACGAGGAATTTTTGTCGCTCCAACTCTAGGGGTAGATAAATCACAGGTTAAGAAGGGGGATAATATTACCATCTTTGGACAGACCACAACTGCCGCTGAAGTAACTATTCAAGTTAATTCTGATCAGGAGTTCTTTACTAAAGCAAAAGCAGATCAGAATGGCGTTTACTTATCGAACTTCGATACTGATGCTCTAGAGTATGGAAACCACAGTACTAAATCAAAGGCGACATGGGGGACTGAAGTAAGCTCCTTTAGCGCGGCAGTACCATTTGTTGTAGGTAATACAACCATCTTCGCCAATACAGTAACCAAGGCTATTCTGAAGGGAGATGCTAATAGTGATGGGAAGGTAAACTTGGTCGACTTCTCTGTAGCGGCCTATTGGTATAATCGACCTAATCCACCTAAGAGTATCGATGTAAATAACGATGGGAAGGTGAACTTAATCGACTTCTCTATCATGGCTTATAACTGGACCGGATGATGAAAGAACAACAAATAACTTTGTTTGTAGATACGGGTAAGGAGAGTATCAATGCTCTTGAGGGCGTCATTCATATTCCAAATGGAGTAAATATTCACGATGTCTCAATAGGTAATTCAAGTATTCTTATATGGGTCTCTCGACCCGTTGTCGATAAGGAGAAGGAGACTATCACCTTCTCTGGTATTACGCCCGGCGGGTTTAGTGGTAAGAGCCCAGTACTTACTCTCTCCGGAGAAATAGGCCCAGAAGATCTTTATGGCTTCACCTTCTCAGAAGTTAAAGCATTAAGAAACGATGGGCAGGCTACCATGGTCCCTGCCAAATTATCTTTTAGCCAATCTCAAACCAAGAGTGACACGGAGATGCCAGAACCGTTTAGAGTAATAATTGCTAAGTCTAATGAAATATTTAATGGTAAGAGCTTCATCTCTTTTGAAGCACAGGATAAGGGTAGTGGTGTTGATCATTATGAATTCGCTTCGACAGGGCTTATAAGGCCTAGAGATAGTGAATGGCAAGTAATAACCTCACCTTATGAGTTAGGAGAGAAGGATTTATTCAAACAAGTTTTTGTAAAAGCGGTGGATGAAAGTGGTAACTATAGAGTTGTCTCTACTCCGGGGACATATTGGTATGCAACAGTATTGATTGGGCTTATAATAATAATATGTCTCGCCTCGTACTTAAGAAAGTTCTTTTCCTCTCGCTCGTAGTTTCACTCTTCCTGCCACAGCATTCTTATGCAGATACTATCTTAATTTCCCCTGCTGCCGGTAGTTATAGTGTGGGGCAAACATTCTCGGTACGTATCGTTGTATCGAGCCCCACACAAGCAGTAAATGCAGTTTCTGCTGTGTTGAGTTTCCCTATAGATAAACTTCAAGTAACCTCAGTATCGAAGATCGGGTCAATCCTTAACTTGTGGGTAGAGGAGCCTGCATTCTCGAATGCACAAGGGAAGGTCTCGTTAGAAGGAGTGGTGCCTAATCCAGGATTTACAGGGAGTTCTGGCCCAATATTAACCGTTAACTTCCGTGTTATTAAAGATGGTACTGCTAATCTCCAGTTCTCTTCCGCTTCGATCTTAGCCAATGATGGGTACGGTACCAATATTTTAAAGACGCGTGGCATAGGAACATTTACTTTAAGCGGAGCTCCAGTCTCAGCTCAAGATGAACCTGTAGAGACTTCCCCTGAACCAACCTTCATAGATCTCAATAAATCTTCAGTTCCAGCACCAACTCCTAAAACAGAAGTGTCTAAAAGTAGGACAGTGTCTGTCGAAGTGCCGTCACTAGATTCTATTGTTGATACTATTATCAAATTCTTATCTATAGTCATTCCGATTGTGGCCTTAATCTTCTTCCTCATACACACCACCAAGCGAGGAGTGGGGAACCTTAAGGGTTTGCGAAGAACAGTAAGGAAAGATCTGCATAATCTAGATCGCTTAGTTGTGAAATCATTTGATGTATTAAAGGAGGATATAAACGACAGTATAGGAATACTTGAGAAAGCCTCTACCAAAAGAAGACTCACTGCAGAAGAAAATGCCATTATCCGTAGTCTGAAGCAAAATCTCTTTGACGCTGAGAAGATGATCCACCATGAAGTAGCTCAAGCTGAGAGAGATCTAGGAGACTAATGAGAATCCATTGAAAACGAGGCCAATATTTAAAATACTTCTTCTCTCAACGTTGGTAGTTCTGGTATGGCAGCAGGTTCATGCAGAGACCATCAATCTAAATGCTCGAGACTTAATACCGAAGGTTGAATTATCCTTCTCCCCCAGAACAGGGAGTTTTACCGAGGGTTCTACTTTCGATATCCCGATACTTATCAATACTAAGGGAAATAGGATAAATGGTGTAGAAATTAGAATAAGCTTCGATAAAGATCATCTTGAAATTGTTAAACCTTCTGGCGGGCAGTCCATAGTGGGCGTTTGGCTAGAGGCACCTAGCTACGACAATGCTCGTGGCCTAGCTAACTACGTAGGCGTTATCCCTTCAGGCATCACCACTAGCTCAGGCTCCATTGGCTCCATCACCTTTAGAGCGAAGAAGACGGGTCGAGGAACTATATCATTCAAAAGCACTTCTAGAGTGTTGTTGAATGATGGCTTGGGCACTGAAGCGACACTCGACTTAGGTCATGGAGAATACACTATTATCCCAAAGGCACCTGAAGGGGTTATCGTTGCCTCAGAGACTCATCCTAGACAAGATGATTGGTACAACAACAATAGCCCAGTCTTCATTTGGGAGAAGGGTCCTGGGGTGTCGGGATTCAGTTACGTTATAGACCATAATCCCAATACTATTCCAGAGAATACTATTGTAAGTAGTGAGACTACGAAATCATTTGAAGGGTTAGAAGACGGTTTGTGGTACTTCCACATTAAGGCCAATAGGAACGGAGCTTGGGGTACGACCGGGCACTTCCTAGTGCGCATAGACACTGCGCCACCAGCTGACTTCACACCAGAAGCTGATTATCTATTATCTTCCGTCATTTCATCAGAAAGGGCCCTAATATCATTCTTCACATCAGATAATCTCTCTGGCATAGATCATTATGAAATTGGAGTGATTGATCGGGATCAACCTGTCACCGTTTCTCCAGTATTTGTCCAGGGAGAAAGTTCTTACCAAGTGCCGATTACAAGCGGTAGGTTAAGTGTCATAGTGAGAGCTATTGATAGGGCAGGCAATGTCCGCGACGTCTCCTTGGCCATTGGGTCTCCCTTTCTCATGAGTAAATTTATCGAGGATCATTTGACCTATATAATCCTCGCCATTATCTTAGCTTTTTTAATCGCACTTACATTATATTATCTAATAAGGCATCATATAATAAGATACTTGCGTAAGGCTGTTGAACTGGTAAAAAGGGAGGAACAGCAGGTAAGTACCCCCACACCATATACAATCCCAAGCCACGATGAAATTACTAATACTCACCCAGAAAGTAGACAAGAATGACCCTATTTTAGGGTTCTTCCATGAGTGGCTACGGGAGTTCGCCAAGCGCTTTGAGAGCCTCGTAGTCATTTGTCTAGAGATGGGGGAATACGATCTACCAGATAATGTTAAGGTCCTTTCCTTGGGTAAGGAGGAAGAACCTTCAAGAGCGAAGTATCTAGCTAAGTTTTATAAATACATTTGGCAAGAGAGAGCTAACTATGATGCGGTCTTTGTACATATGAATCAGGAGTACGTGCTTCTGGGTTCCCCATTCTGGAAACTTCTACATAAAAATATTTATCTGTGGAGGAATCATGCTAAGGGTGACGTGACAACCAACATTGCGGTAAGACTTTCTAATAAAGTGTTTTATACTTCGCCGAAAGCATTTGTAGCCGATGCACCAAACGCTCATCAGATGCCGGCTGGTATAGACTTGGAGCGCTTTGCCTCAAGCTCTGGTCGTGCAAGGGCCAATAGGATTCTTGTTCTAGGCAGAATCGCACCAGTTAAGAAGATATTAGAAATTCTTGATGGTTTTAAGGAGTTATCTAATAGGAAAGTGACTTTCGAAGCTCACATTGTAGGGGATGCACTTCCCAAAGATCACTGGTATCAGGATTTAGTCCAAGAACAGATAGAAGTATTAAACTTAGGCAAGAAGGTCCGTATCCTACCTGCTGTTTCCCACGAAGATATTCCCGCTTTTTATAGGCAATACAAATTGCTTATCAATATGACTCCAGATGGGAGTCTCGATAAAACAATTTTTGAAGCCCTGGCCTCTGGACTCAAGGTTATAGTGGTGAACTCATTCTTCAGAGAGTGGTTACCAGTAAACTGGGTAGTACGTTCTCTCAATGATCCTGAGGAACTAGCTAATGATATTAAGAGTGCCTTCTCTGATGCTCACGGTCATAATACTGAGACACAAGGGAAGATCTCTATCCTCTTAACAAAGCACAGTCTCTCAAGCCTCATAAAGCTCTTAGGAGATGAAATAAGATGAACAAAATAATTTTTAAGATTCTGATTCTTTTACATCGCCTTGTAAAAGGAATAGCAAATAGAGTTCTCGATAAGAAAACTATTCGACCAAGAGACTTCTCGAACGCTATGCTGAAGAAGTATGCGCACCACTTCTCTGGATCAGTGATAAATGTCTCTGGATGGATGGATGAAGATGGTCAGGGTAGCCACTATAAGAAATACTTCACTAAGCATACAAGCTATACAGTTTCGAATGTGAGAGGACAGGGCAAGGGTTTCGGCTCAGCAAGCCTTGCAGGCTACCAAGAAATAGAACTAGATTTATTAAAAGATCTACCAGTAAGTTTAGAGAAGAAGTTCGATGTGGTCTTCAACCACACTACCCTAGAACACATTTATGAATTTAAGAAAGCATTCAATAACATCTGTGCCTTAAGTAACGACGCCGTTATCATTGTGGTGCCAGTTATGCAACAGATTCATCATACTAAAGACTTCGGTGATTACTGGAGACCCACCACCATGACTATAGCCAAGTTGTTTAAAGATAATGGCTTTAAACCCGTCATCATAGAATGTAATGAGCAGCCGTTCGCTCCTATATATTGCTTCGCTATTGCCTTACGGGATAAGAGTAAGCACCCTACGCTAACTCCTCACATCAACTTCCAAATGGGTGCTTATAATTACGGTTCCCC
>JAIFWL010000070.1 GCA_019661845.1 Candidatus Parcubacteria bacterium | reverse complement strand
ATGCTACTGATGAAGAATGTTTGGAAGCCTTACGACGTAGTGCTAGTCAGAGCCTACTCTCGCGCGCCTCACAAGGACTCGACACGGTGATAGGCGAAGGGGGAGTGAAGCTCTCTGGCGGAGAGAAGCAGAGGCTCTCCATTGCTCGAGCACTCTTACGCAGACCAAGTGTCCTCGTCTTTGACGAAGCCACATCCTCCTTAGATTCTATTACCGAAGAGGAGATTACCAAGACCATGCGCGACGTCACTCACTCGCAAGATCACTTGACCGTACTCGTCGCTCACCGACTCTCAACCGTGATGCATGCAGATATGATCTATGTGTTGGAGAAGGGAGTCATAGCCGAGTCCGGCACGCATGAGGAACTGCTACATAAGAACGGACTCTATCACGCTATGTGGAGGCAGCAGATAGGCGAGAGGGCGTAAGTGGTAATATGTGAGTTATGAAAATAATTGGAGTAGATCTGGACGACACATTACTCGACTCTTACGGAGCCTTCGTTAATTTCCACAATGATCATTACGGCACTTCACATAAGTGGGAGGATATAAGCACCTTCTTCATCGAAGATATTTGGGGCATTACTACGGATGATGTACATAGAAGGTTTGAACAGTTTTATAAAACTGATTACCACCGAGATGCTAAGGTGATCGACGGCGCTATAGAAGCTATTACGGAATTAGCTAAGCATAATAAGCTCCACATCCTCACTGCCTCTCCGGGGGATATGAAGGAGGAGATAGAGACTTGGCTCAAGAAACATTTCGAAGATAAGTTCTCAAGTATTCACTTCATGAAGAAGAACATTTTCGACTCTAGAAGAAGTAAGAAAGATGTTTGTAAGGAGTTGGGTATAGAAGTGTTTATCGACGATGCACTCCACAATGCTGAAGATATTGCTGCTGGAGGTATACCGGTCTACCTCCTCGATAATCCTTGGAATCAGGGCGAGACAGGGCCTTTGATTAAGAGAGTGCATTCGTGGAAAGAGGTTCTAAAAGATTTAGAAGCTGGGGTATAATTTAAACATGAAGCATATCCACGGATTCTTCGACAAACTTGAGGACAAGATACGAGGCTTCCTTAGCCACTATCCACTCTTATACGCATTTATCGGCGGTGTGGGTATTGTCTCCTTCTGGCGAGGAGTGTGGGAGACCTCAGACCATCTTGGCATTCCATCTGCTATGTCACTCATTTGGGGTTTTATCATCATGGCATCAGTCGGCATCCTAGTAACTGAATTCCTAGGTAATAGAATCATCATCTCCGGCCTAAGTGGCAAGAAGAAGTTGGAAGAGAAGACTCTTGAAGAAATTCTAGAAGAAGAGATGTTCCTCTCAAACTTGAAGAGTAAGGTAGACAAGATGGAGAAGATGCTTGAAGACATCCACAAGCGAGGCTAGAAGCAATTATTCCTCCTCTTCCGCATCATCACTCATGCGCTCGGCTATAGCTGTCGCGCATTCAGACAACTTCTCATCTGCGGCTTGCTCCTCTTCTAAACTTTCTTCTAAGAGAGAGGAAACTCCTTCGTCACCCAGCATCTCGGCTAGTTCTTGGGCACTCATGTAGCCAGCCATTTCATAATGTTCGACGTAGCGCGCAGCCGAGATGATGGCAAGGTCGCGAGCATCACCCTCTTCACTATTCTTCATTATCCATTCACCATCTTTAACCAAGCCGCGGATAGCCTCGACCTTGAGCTTATCCTTCTCCTCACCTAAGAGATCAAAGATATTCTCGAGTCGTGAGGCTTGCTCCTCCGTCTCCTCAAGGTGATGGTCTAGAGCCTCTTTAAGCTCATCGTCTGTTGCACCTTCGGCCATCTTCGGTAGCGCCTCAATGATCTCACTCTCTATGTCGTAGAGAGCCTTAACCTTAGTAATAAGTAGTTCCCGCAAGGTTGAGTTCTTAGCCATAAGTCTTGTGGTTAAACTTTTAAACTTCTCTGACAAAGACGTCTAAAAGAGTAAAATACGACCATGGAACCATTAGCTGCTAAAATCCGCCCTAAGAGCCTTGAGGAATTCGTAGGGCAAGAAGACTTGGTAGGAGAGGGCAAGCCCTTAAGAGTGGCTGTGGAAGAAAAGCACTTGTTCTCCTTCGTACTCTGGGGACCACCCGGGACAGGGAAGACTACGCTCGCGAGGATTTATGCTAAGTCTCTTAATGCTGACTATCACGAACTCTCGGCAGTTTCTGCAGGTAAGGATGATATAAGGAAGATTATTGATAAGAGTGGGGGACTCTTTGGACCGAAAATTTTATTCCTCGATGAGATTCACCGCTTTAATAAAGCGCAACAGGATTTCCTCTTGCCGTACGTTGAGAGCGGAGCACTCACACTTATAGGCGCAACGACAGAGAACCCGTCTTTCGAAGTTATCCCAGCACTCCTCTCAAGAATGCGAGTCTTTGTGCTACATGAATTAACTGAAGAAGAAATTATTTCTATCATCTCTCGCACGGGAGAGAAGATGAGTAGGGAAGT
>JAIFWL010000006.1 GCA_019661845.1 Candidatus Parcubacteria bacterium | reverse complement strand
AAGGACAGGCCTACAGAATCTAACGACTAACTCGTGATATTCTATTTAAATTATATGGTGAAGAAAATCTCAAAAGGGGTGGTGCATGATGTGCCGGCGGATTGGAGAAAGGTTTTAACTGCGGATGGGAAAGTGCTTTCAGCGTGGGAGAGTCTCACGCCACTTGCGAGGAATGAATGGATTTGTTGGATTACATCTGTTAAGCGAGCGGAGACCAGAGCGCATCATATCAAGAGAGCGCAAGAAGATTTGAAGAAAGGTAAACGCCGCCCATGCTGCTGGGGCGGGTGCCCGCATAGGTAATTTATTTCAAAAATCTTTTAATACCATACGTATAGATGGTGGCGAGGATGCCAGTAGTGCCGTAGAAGAGCCAGAGGTAGTGCATGAAGCCGATCTGGAGGTCGCTTCCGAGTTTCAAGGAGTGGAAGAAGATTAAGATGAAGCCGATGGTACTTACGATCAAAACAGTATTCCAATGTCGAGCGAAGAAGTCGGACTTCTTAAACGGTTTGGCAATATCGTAAGTAAGTAGGAGTATGAGCCCGATGATGCCAAGCCTAATAGGCCATCCACCCATGAATAGCATGGAGAAATTAAATTTGATTATAATGAGCAGGAGGAGCGGATGAAGAAGCATAGATATGAGGATGGTGATGGAAGTCCAGTGGACGAAGGCATCAAACCCCGAACGAATCCCTTCGGGATCGTACGGGGCAGGCTTAAACCTCTCTCTTAACTGCTTTTCGAAAGCGCCTGAAATAGAGTGTAGCCAGAGGAGAGTGAAGGCGAGGAGGCCTAGAGCCGGGAAGATCGCGACAGTTAGGGAATCCTCTGGAGCAACGTTTCTAATATGTGCGACAATAGGTAGCGCTACAGCAAGGATAGCGAATAGGATTACAAATTTTTTAGCCATATATTTATGAAAGCAATTATAACAATCATCATCTTAGCGCTTATTGGATGGGGAATCTATGCAGTCGTTAAAAAATCACCAAATGACAATGTCCAAATTCCAATAAACAATACACAAGAAGATACGAGTAACACCACAGCAAGCACAACTACAGACAACACCCCGAGTGTGAAAGAGTTTACTGTAGTCGGCAAGAGCTTCTCCTTCACTCCCTCCACTCTTACGGTGAAGAAGGGTGATACTGTCCGCATCAACTTCCAGAACTCTGGTGGTCAGCACGACTGGAGACTCGACGAGTTCAATGCTAAGACCAAGGTCATTGGTTCCGGCCAGAGCGAGACTATTGAGTTCGTCGCAGACAAGACCGGCAGCTTCGAGTACTACTGCTCGGTCGGTACGCACCGCCAGATGGGCATGAGGGGAACACTTACGGTTGAATAGATAAAATAAAAGACCCGCTTTGCTTTCGCAAAGCGGGTCTGTGTTTTCACCGGGTCCACTCCTCATCATCGTCGAGGTAGCAGTCGTCGGGTCCGTAGTAATCCTCGAACTGACGCTCGAATGCCTCTTCTGCTGAGTGATCCACTGACTCCAAATCTCTTTGGAGCTGGTGAGCGTCTTCATCAGACATCTCGCCAGAAGTGAGAAGGGCGGTGTTGATGTCACCCTCCTCCGGTCCGCCGTTACCGATGAGCCGTGTTAGGGCACATCCGTAACAGATGTTGCTCTCCTTGCGTTGGCTCCTAAAGTCCTTTTCACACGTCTGGCACGTTCGGTCATACAACATCAGTCTCTCCTTGAAAATGGGGTTAGCCAATATTCAAGAAGTCATCCGCTTTCAGCTTCCGCTGGGGCAAAGGATGAACGACCTCTCATTACAACCCTGATAGCCCGAACAGGTTGTAATTTCTTCCTGTTTTAAGCATAGCATACGATTCTTGACAAGTCAAGTAAAGTATGCTAAGATGGAAATAGAGCAAGATTGGCTGGATTTCCCAGCTGAGGAGAACATCATGCCTATTTGCGGTGTTCGCACCAACGATCCGTCGAAAAGTGTGGTCCGGATCGACTTCAAAGGATTCGAGATCTCCATCTCCATGGATGACAGTCATCGTGGTAAGGGAGATCTCTGGAGATCCTCGATCGAGGTCTACAAGAACAATCTCCAGGTGACAGACTCGCTCGGTCTCGACAACGTCACTGTCGACGGGATCGTCAACCCCGACGGCACGGATCTCTTCAAGATCATGCAGGCCATCGACCAGCTCGAGCCGACGCGTACGATTCAGGGAGCCGACGAGTATCCCGATCCCCTGAACGAGGTCTCGGACCGCGCGGTTCACAATTCCTTCAAGCGGACCTAATAAATCCGCTCCATCGGGGAGAGAAATCTCCCCGTCCTACCAAAGCAATTAAGAAATAATTTTGATTTCTTTGGCGGGACGAGGGTTCCGACTTCTCACATAACGTGAGTTGGGAGTTAGTTAGTTAACGGAGGATAGTCTGATGGAAACTGGCTACGTGAAGTTCTTTGACACTCGTGAAGGCAAGCTCTTCGGTTTCCTGGTGGATGACAATGGCGTCGAGCTCTTCTTCCACTACAGCGGCGGCTGCACAGTCGCCATTGATGGGAACCAGGAGCTCACCTTCGAACAGGCGCCGCCTCGTTACCCGAAGAAGGGTGACTACCTGAAGTTCAGGAGGGGGCGGAACGCCAAGGGGCCGATGGCGAAGGCCTGGTGCTTCCAGGATGAGTACGAGCGGATGGATGAGAAGCGCAAGCGCGACCTCACCATCGACGAAGCCAAGCAGTACCTGACCGACACGCCCTGCGACATCCTCGAGCACACCTACTCGACGACGCAGCACGGACGAGTCATCACGACCGTTACGACTAAGGTCACATGGCTGACGTCGAGTGGTCACATCGCTGGTTCAGGCGAGTTCGTCGTCCAGACGAGCCGCTGGGACAGTGGCGTCGAGGACGCCTTCAAGACGAGCAACAAGGTCTCGATCAACGCGCCCAGCTCGAAGTTCACCTATCAGACGGTGTTCATCGGTGAGAAGGCGACGGCGTTCAAGGAACTCGGTCGGCCGCAGCGGGTGCTCCGTGGCAAAAAGCAGGGCATCCTGTGGGCCGGCGGCTGGGAAGAGTACGTCGTCGATGCCAACTCGGTTCGGGACATGACCCGCGACGAGTTGGAAAAGCTCGACAAAAGCGCCTTCCCGACCTTCGAAGATGGGAAGTGGCTGCGGTGCTTGTTCGCCAAGAACCTCGGCAACGAGGCCCAGGCCGTTCACGTGTTGGCCCACCTCGGCGGCGGCGAGTAGATTCATTTCGGTTCTTTCATAAAAGGCGCATTCCTTAGGGGATGCGCTTTCGTTTTATACAAATTTGCTATAATACGGGTAATTACAAATTTAAGCTCAACTATATGATGTACAGATACTTTCCGGGGAATTATGGTTGTGGGTTCGGGGGCGACATGGTGAGTGGAGTAATCCACGCCATCTTCTGGCTCTTCGTTATCATCCTCATCATCAAACTCTTAAGACGCAGGAAGCATGGCGGTTGGCAGAAGATGTGGCGAGATGGCGGTGCCATGGGCGTACTCCGCGAGCGATATGCTAAGGGTGAGATAAATAAAGAAGAGTTCGAAGAAAGGAAGAAAACTCTAGAAAGCCAGTGATGACTAAACTCTGGTTTAAGCGTAAGAGGTACGGCTGGGGATGGACGCCGATTACTTGGGAGGGTTGGGTTACTGTGGCTGTATTCGCCTTGGTCATTGTGTGGAACTTCAGGAGGATTGATGCAATCCAACACTCTGGGAGCGACACTCTCATAAACTTCGTTCCGCAAACAATCGTTCTTCTTATCATCCTCTGCGTAATTTGCTGGAAGAAGGGTGAGAGCCCACGTTGGCAATGGGGAGAAAGGGAATAAGATTAAGAGCGTTTAGAACTATATGAAGAAAGCTCGATGGCTACTCCTAGTACCTATTGCTGTGGCGATAGTATTATCCTTGCGACAAGATCCTACTCCAACTCCTCAAGTGGTGGAGGAGAGTGTTCAACCTGTTAAATCCACTCCGTCTGCTCCACTCACTCCAGCGCCTAAAGCAGAGGTGGCTATATCTGTCTTACCAGCGAAAGTGCTCCAAGGAGATCCAGTAGAGGTGGTAATTACAAATGAAGCACCAAATGACAAATCACAAATTACAAGCATTACATTTAATGGTACAAAGTTAAAACCATTTGTAGAAAATGGTGAGACGAAGGCGCTCATTGGCCTCGACTTGCGTATGAAGCCTGGTACATATCCAATAGTCGCTACTCTCTCTGATGGTAAAAGTATTAAGAAAGATCTAGTAGTGGGCGGGCGAGTCCTAGTACAAGCTCCACTTGGCATCCCAGATAAGCTCGGGGGTAACACTGCTACAAGCGAGCAAGAACTCTTAAATACCTTAGCGAAAGAGGGTGAAATTATTAACGCTATTCCAACAAGTGCAGATAAGTTATGGAGTGGTGCCTTCCGCTACCCATTAAATACCGAGATTACTATTACCGATGTCTACGGCTATAGCCGACTTACTGGCGCCTCAAGCATCGCGCACAAGGGGACTGACTTCCGCGCCTCTATCGGTACCGATGTGGTGGCTATCAATAGTGGCAAGGTCGCATACGTAGGCTACCTTAGGAATTATGGCAATGTGATTGCGGTCGATCACGGCGCAGGAGTCTTATCTATATATATGCATTTGTCGAAGGTGGAGAAGGCGCTAGGGGATAAGGTGGAGAAGGGTGAGAGGATCGCGCTTTCGGGCGACACAGGCTATGTACTTGGTCCGCACTTACACCTCACGATACGCATCAACAACATCTCTATCGATCCGATGAAGTTCCTCGCCTTGCTTGGCAAAACTTGACACACTTCTTAAAATCATATATATTTAAGGGGTGAATAATCATTCTTTCCGTCCGCGTCGAACTAATTTCCGTCCTCAAGCTAAAAGAGCACAGAAGAGTTTCTCGGATATTTCCAAGTTTGTAAATAAAGCAGTGGTAACCGAAGAGGTTGTCTACACACCTGAACATTCGTTCAGAGATTTCGATATCAATGCGCAACTTAAGGCCAATATCTTGGCCAAGGGTTACGAGCATCCAACTCCGATTCAAGATCGGGCTATTCCGCATATTCTTAAGGGCGAGGACTTGGTCGGTATTGCAAACACTGGTACAGGTAAGACAGCAGCCTTCCTCATCCCGCTTATCAGTAAGATCATGAGTAACCCGCAAGAGAAGGTGCTTATAGTGGTGCCAACTCGCGAACTCGCTTTCCAGATTGATGAAGAGCTTCGTGCCTTCGCTAAGAACTCGGGACTCTTCTCCGTTGTGCTCATTGGTGGCTCTGGTATGGGTAAGCAGATTTCCGAACTTCGACACAAGCATCACTTCGTCATCGGTACTCCCGGACGTTTAAAGGATCATATTGAGTCAGGGCACTTGCGTCTGGAAGGGTTTAAAACAGTTGTGCTCGATGAAGCAGATCGCATGCTCGACATGGGGTTCATCAATGACATGAGATTTATGATGAGCCATATGGCCAAGGAGCGTCACACACTCTTCTTCTCCGCCACACTCTCAAGTGAGATTGAGAAGCTGATCCACGAGTTCTTGAAAACTCCTGTACGTATCTCTGTTAAGACTCGAGACACTGCTAAGAATATTGACCAAGATATCATCCGTATTAAGGGTAAGACCAAGTTTGAAGTGTTGAAGGACTTACTACTCCAGCCGGAGTTCAATAAGACTCTCGTCTTCGCTCGTACGAAGCATGGTGCGGAGAAAATCGCTAAAGCTCTTAAGCAGAGTGGTATTAAGGCCGAGTCTATCCATGGTGATAAGAATCAGGCTGCACGCCTACGTGCCTTGAGCGACTTCAAGAGTGAGAGGGTCCAAGCACTTGTAGCTACTGACGTGGCCGCACGCGGGCTCGACATCTCCGACATCTCACACGTCATCAATTTCGACCTACCTGCTACTTACGAAGACTACGTGCACCGCATTGGTCGCACCGGCCGCGCCGCTAAGAAGGGTAAGGCTCTCACATTTATCGAATAGTTTCCTAGGAGTATACTGGGGGTATGAATCCCGTTAGAAGTAGCCTCGCCGAGGTCTTGCAGACTCGTGTTGAAAACACGAGCGAGACTTCTAACGGGATGAAGACAGTAGTAGTAACGGGCGCAAGTCGAGGTATCGGTCTCGCCACAGCTAATAAATTCCTTTCTGAAGGGTGGAGGGTAATTGGTACATATCTCAATAGCTCTATTCCTCTTGAGCATGAGAATCTGACAACCTTCCAATATGATCAAGGGGACGCTGAAAGCATCGAGAGATTAGCAGGGGAGATAAATAATTTAGATATTCTGGTAAATAATGCTGGGGTGCTTCTTGATGAGGATGATACGGAAGTCATTCCCGACAAATTACGAAAGACATTGGAAATAAATCTTATTGGAGTAACTGATCTTACCGAACGACTGATAGGGAAAATTTCTCCAGGCGGACAGATTATAAACATCTCTTCTTCAGCTGGTTCTCTCAATCTACCAAATAATCACGACCATTTCCCTGGATATTATCCAAGTTATAAAATTTCGAAAACTGCACTCAATATGTATACGAAGACTCTGGCAGGTAGGCTTGTAGGTAAAAACATTACGGTCTCATCTCTGCATCCAGGATGGGTAAAAACTCAAATGGGAGGGGATGAGGCAACAAGAAGTCCAGAGGAAGTGGCTGAAGATATTTTCACTCTCGCTACATCACAAGTTGAAACTGGCCAGTTCTGGCATAAGGGCGAGAAATTTCCTTGGTAAATTTATGGAAACCAAAAATTATCACTTTAAGGAGGAGAAGACAGTCTACTTTGTAAGACATGGCGAAAGTAGGGATAATATTTTACCAGTGTTTCAAGACGTAAACTCGCCCTTATCAGATCATGGAAGAGCGCAGGCAAGTAAGGTCGCTGAAAGAATTGCAAAAATAGATTTCGATACTCTAATCGTGAGCCCTCTACCAAGGGCACGAGAAACAGCAGAAGCCATAACTAAACTAACGGGTAAAATACCAGAATATTCAGAACTTTTTGTAGAAAGAATTAAACCTAAAAATATAAATGGCAAACCTCATACAGATGAAGAGGCTCATAAATTATCTCTTCTATGGGATGAAAGTCTGCATACTCCTGGAATAAAAGTTGAAGACGGAGAGAATTTCGATGAAATCTTTGCCAGAGCGGATAAAGCTTTAGAATATTTAGCGAATAGGCCAGAGAAGAATATGGTAGTTGTAACACACGGCTTCTTCCTCAGAGCATTGGTGGCTAAGGTAATGTTAGGGGGATCTCTAACTCGTGATAATTTTCAAAATATTAAGAAGAATACTAAAACTCAAAATACTGGAATATCTGTCATGAAATATGTGAATTCTAAAGAGGGTTTCCATTGGAAGCTTTGGGTATTCAATGATCATGCTCATTTAGGATAATTATGGATGTTAAAGCAAAAATTCTAGAAGTGTTAAGTAAGGGGCACTTGATGAGTCTTGCTACACAAGATGAAGGAGGGTTGTGGGTCTCTGATGTTATATACATTTTCGACGAGGATCTGAATATTTACTGGATGTCTGATCCTGATGTTAGGCATTCGAAATCTGTGTTAAAGAATGGTCAGGCGGCAGGAAGTATTACTATTACCAATAATGGTGAGAAGCCAGAATTAGGTATACAGTTTAGCGGAATCGCAGAGAAGATTGATGGGCCAAGATTCGACTTGGCGAAAAAGCATTTCACTAAACGTGGTAAGCCCGTGCCAGAGGAGAGTGAAGATATTCTCGAGGGTGATTCTTGGTACGTTTTACATCCAAAAAAGATTGATCTCATAGATGCAGAGCATTATGGCTGGAAGAAAGTAAGTCTAGATTTATGAAAAAACAAATTGTCATAATCCACGGGGGTGGTACCTTCGCTACTTACGAGGATTATCTCAACTTTCTACGCAGCTATGAAATAAACATAGAGCGATATAAAACAGATAAGGATGATTGGAAACCGTGGGTTAGGAGGATGCTTCAAGAAAATTACGAGGTGATCACTCCACACATGCCAAATAAAACAAATGCTCGATATGAAGAATGGAAACTTTGGTTTGAAAAATTCTTTCCTTATATAAATGATGGGGTAATACTTATCGGCCATTCTCAAGGAGGAATATTCCTCGCTAAATATCTTTCTGAAAATCAGTTTCCTAAAAGGATTGGAGGAGTGATGCTAATTTCTGCTCCATATGACAAGGACTCCGAAGGTTATCCTGTGTTGAGCTTCTCCTTGCCAGCCATTCTTAACTTACAAACAAATAATACCTTTCTTTACCACAGCAAGGATGATCCAGTAGTTCCATTTGAAGCATTAGAGCAATATCAGAAACTCTTACCCAATGCGGTCGCAAGAGTTTTTGAAGATAGGAAACATATAAATCAAGAAGAGTTCCCAGAACTTCTAAAAGATATTCTTAGTCTAAGGTAAGTTGTCCAAAGCCTGGCTTTGGACAGACTAATATATGCAGAGCATTATGGCTGGAAGAAAGTAAGTCTAGATTTATGAAAATGGGCTTGAACTACGTCTTTATATAGCATGAAAGCTATAATTACATTAATCATACTTCTCTTGGTAGGCTTCGGTATTTATAAACTCTGGGGGAACCGCAACAATACGGACGATACTGGCTACACCAATGCTAACGGCGCAGCAAGTGTAGAATCTGGTGCACAGAACCCGAGTGACGACTCTACCGACCTAAACCAATACGAGGATAAGGGATAGGAAGTAAGTTTGTAAGTTAGAAAGTTTAAAGTTTATAAGTTAGTTAGCATAAAATCACTAATCCACCGATTAGTGATTTTATGCATTTTACAAACTAAATTGGCGTTATACTTAATACATAGTAAATAATTAAAAAATATGGAATTAACAATCCTTTTATCAAAAGTTTTCGGAATCTACTTCATCGTGATGGGATTCATACTCCTCTTCCGACGCGGATTCTTCAGAAGTATTGTGAACTTGTTTGTAGAAGAGCCAGCACTCCGCTTCGTCATGGGTATCATCATGCTCTTCGCAGGACTCTTCATGGTTCTAACACAGCAGGACTGGTCGACCTTCGCTACAGGAGTGATCTCCTTCCTCGGTTGGGCCTTGATTGTGAAGGCGCTCCTCTACATGAACCTCTCGAACTCAGGAGTAAGGAAGTGGGTATCAGGCTTTAAGGTGCACGGTGCATACGGACTTGTAGCAGGCTTACTCGCACTCCTCCTGGGACTCTACCTTACGAACTTCGCGATGGGTTGGTACTAATTAGCTTCTAGAATTCTTCCTGGATCGGGGAGCCGGCGGCACTTTGCCGCCGGCTCTTCTTGCTTCTGAGAGGCCTATAGCTATAGCTTGTTTCCTACTCCTTACCTTCTGGCCACTCTTACCTGAGCGGAGCTTACCCTCTTTATACTCATGCATAACCTTCTCCACCTTCTGCTGTGCCTTAGGGCCATATCTATTCATATCAGAGTGGACGTAACGGAGCAGGGTTCACTACAGCAGACCACACAAGATGCGTAAGACGAATTAAATTTCTTCGTTAATACCATTGCATCGGCCGAGACATTATTAGATTAGTAGATTAATTAACTAATAAATATTATGGCTTACGAAAATGACCAGCAGGGCGGTGGACGAGGCTTCGCCGGAATGGATCCAGAGAAGCAGCGTGAAATAGCTTCCAAGGGTGGCAAGGCCGCTCACGAGAAGGGCACTGCAAACGAGTTTGACTCCGAATCTGCTCGTGAGGCAGGCAGGAAGGGTGGTCAAGCTCGCGGTAATAATCAAGGTAACCAGAGCTAAGAGCTTATCTCTTCCATAAATAAAAATCCGATGCTTTACGGCATCGGATTTTTATTGTCCCGCTTGCAAACATCTTTCACATCCCTATAATTTAGCGGTGATTAAAATTTCAAAGTGAAAAAGATGTCAACAGTTACTAAGAAAAGATTGAAGAAAGGTGTCGAAGCGCAACGTTCGCTCTGGGGCGATTTTTTTATGCCTTCGCGAGCTCGTACTCTGGAGTGGTTGGGTGGAGTAAATTACGATAACTTACACAAGTCACTTGCTGGTATTAAGAAGTTGATGGCAGATAATCCTAACGAAGATATTGCTATGATGGTGAACTCGTACGGTGGCGTGACTGGCATCGGTATGAGCTTCTATGATGCAGTGAGGACGTGGCTCCAACCCAACCTTACTACTATTGGTTCAGGTGATGTCGACTCTTCAGGAATCATTGTGTTTCTTTCCGGTAGTAAAAGATATTTAACCAAGAACACTACTCTACTCTTCCACCTGGCTGGTAGAACTTTCGAAGCGGGTAAGCGCTACACAGTAGTAGATATGGAAAACATGTTGAAAGAGGATAGGTTGAAGGATTATCAATACGCTTGCGTCGTCTCTGATGGAACAGACGGCAGATATCCTCCTGAGAAGATTCTAGAAATGATGAAGAAGAATACGATACTCACTGCAGAGGAAGCAGTTAGCATGGGTTTAGCCCACAAAGTCCTCGAGTAGTAAAGTATCTTTACAATATCTCAAAGAAACGTATAGTCTAGGCAGAAAGCACCAAAATCTACCCATCCTATTTGAGGTGACTCATGGCTCACTCACTGGTTGAGAACGATGGTAAGATCGCCGTTCTCCTTGTGAGTAACGACGATAAGTTCTGTGGCGACATGACGGCGGCCTTCATCAAAGAGGGGAGCTCAGTAATTATTTGCTCGGACTTCGAGCAGATGCTTACCGCAATGCACCACGATGAGGTGCGCCGCCTCTTCATCGCTGTCGACATACGGATAGACAGCATCAACGCGCGACTTTCCGTGATTGCGGAATCTGTGCAACATCGTGCGATTACCTCAGTCTTCACAGATCTTCTTGTCCAAAAAGGTGACGTCAAGCGATTCGTCAAACGCATGAGAGCAGACCATGTCTTCTGCAAGGGCGTGGTGGATTATCCCCC
>JAIFWL010000069.1 GCA_019661845.1 Candidatus Parcubacteria bacterium | reverse complement strand
GGGAGAGAAAAAAAGGAATTGTACTCTGGAATCTTATTGTCTGGATCTAGGAATCGTGCCACACGCAGGGTGCAGATATGGCGCGGTACCTCCACTCCCTCTGCCTTAAGCATGGCGATGTCGAAGGCCGCAGTATGAGCGACGAGCACACCTTCATTTAATAATTCCTGTAGCTCCTGCTTCATCCTGCTAGTAGCGAAGGCCTCCTTATCTACCACATCTTTATTAGTAATGTGCGTAATACTCATAGCCTTTACCGAAATGGGTACAGGCGGCTTGAAGTATTCGGTATGGAAGACGCCTTCCACCTCGTAACACACTTGGCAAAGGCGATCCTTCTTAGGTTCATTGCCCGTGCCTTCAGTATCTAGGAAGATGAGTTTGTATTTACTGTGCATTGCAGAGTGTGTTTAGAGCAGAGAGGTCCGCAGAGGTTAAGGCAAGTGAATCCCCTTGATTGCGCTCGTACATAATAGCATTAGGGTCGCTTACGTGGTCGAGGCCGAGCGCATGACCAAGCTCGTGAGCGAGAGTGCGCACCAGTTTATCGTGATCATCGAACTGGAAGATGTCTATCTGCTTGTCACTCCCCTTCTCATAGTAGATACCACCGGCGAAGCTCTCCCCGCGCGAGGTGCTTATGGCATTGTATTGAGAGACATTTTTATTCAAAGCCTTACCAACGCTATTAAGGTTCGCCATCGTACTATTGAGAGCCCTAACCTTAGTGTTTAAAGTAGTTTCGAAGGTCTTAAGTTCTGCGAACTTCCTCTCTAGCTCTACTCTCTCGGCTTCAAGAGCATCAAACTGACTCTTATCGTTCTTCTTACCTGCATTCCAAGCCTCTACATGTGACTCATAGAGCGATTGGAACGCATCGAAGCTCTTCACTCCTGCATCGTAACTCTGTTTCAAGTCCTCGTACTCTGCCTTCTGCCTTGCATACTGCGCTTCGAGAGATTTGTAAGTGGCTTCATCAGCGGTGAGATTGGTCGAGATGTCATTTAGCTCCTCTGTCGCCTCTTGGCGGTAGTCGTAGATAAGATTTACCTTCACATCACTCTTACTTGGTGTGTAAGTGAAGAGCTCCTTGTGCATTGGACCTTCGATTATCGCTTCCGCCTGCTTAATAGCACTTAGGAAATCGTTCTGGCTCAAGTCGAAGCGCTTATCGAAGGTGCCTAAGGAGTAAGTTATAGGCTCGGTACAAGGTGGAGCAGGCTTCAAGTACCAGTATTGGACTCCCCAGATGCCTATAGACAGGAGGAGGGCTATGGTCAAAGTTCTCAACATATACAAATTATCTATGGTATAATCTCTTTGTCCAGCCGGTCTGCCGGCAGGCAGGCTTATTAAAGACTTAATTTAAGATCAACGTATGGTAAGAACCGCGAATCCGGCACTCATGAAGCCGATGAACCTCTCAGAGGAACTCGAGGCTGTGGTCGGCAAAGGCCCTATGCCAAGAGGCGAAGTGGTCAAGAAGATGTGGGAATACATCAAGAAGCATGATCTTCAGAATCCTTCCAACAAGAGGAACATCATGGCTGACGACAAGTTGAAGCCAATCTTCGGTGGTAAGGGTGAAGTGACCATGTTCGAGATGACGAAGCTTGCTTCTGCTCACATGAAGTAAGAGGGTTACATAGCTCGCTAAACAAAAAATCCCCTAAATGGGGATTTTTTGTTCCCTGTGGACAACTCCATATATTTAATTTCAAATCATGGGTTATGATTATTGGTAACGATTTAACTCAAATCGTACTTATAATTCAAATTAAATGACACATAAACATCACGTATACATAGCTGGAGCCTTGATGGCTGCTGTAGCCTTGGTTAGTATTGCTACTGGTGGTCCAAAAGCTATAGCAGAAGATGGATCACAATGTACGGATAACGCTACGTCTGAATGGGGTTCATGTAGGAAAGCAGCAGATGATTGGTGGAATACTGTTGGAAAGCTTGAAGCACTATATGCTTGGATTGGATATACCACATGGAAGAGTAATTGCAATATTAATTACGGTACAGCTGTTACAAGATGTGCTGCAGAAGGACTTGGTGGTGACGATAACGCTCTCTACGCTGACTAGACTTACCTAAAGTTCGCTAAATCACATGAAGCGCAAACACAACTTATACCTAGCTCTCGTCTTAGCAATCTTGATTGGAGTAACTTACTTCTGCCTTGGGAACTCCCGAGGAGCACGAGCTGCTACTCCTTGCGCTGACTGCTTCCCTACTGACGAAGCGCTCTACGACAAATAGACTTCCTTAGAGCTTGAGAAAGTAAAAATCCCCTAAACGGGGATTTTTACTTTCTTCTCTCTTTTATAAATTGTATCGCGGGAGGGATAAGTGAAGTAACTACAATAAGCCCAACTACTGGGAGTACATAGTGATCCGCATTAGGGATGATATTGCCAAAGAAGTAACCCGCCAGAGTAATCCCCACTGCCCAGATGAGTGAGCCCACTCCGTTGTAGAAGACGAAGGTCTCATAATGCATCTCCCCCACTCCAGCCATCACAGGAGCAAAGGTCCTTACCACTGGCACGCCC
>JAIFWL010000068.1 GCA_019661845.1 Candidatus Parcubacteria bacterium | reverse complement strand
GAATAGGTATCGTTCCTTGGGGCGGCTGTTATCCAAGGAGTAGAAAAGGGCCGTGGCACCAAGGGTGTCACGGCCCTAGAATTTATCTATTTATTATCACCTGTTATTACGTAGTAGTATTTAATTTCCTTAGATGGATGTATGGATTTCTTGAACTCCGTTATCCCTTTATCTTGTGCGCCTGTCCCGAGAGTAAAGGAATCAAGGTTCTGGAAGAGCTTCGCTCTCTCATGGAGAATAAATTTACCCAACCCCTTATATTTGTAGAGAATCTTTGAATGCAACCCTATCCAATTCTTGTTGTCATATTTGATACCCATAGCTATACCCGCTAATTCTCCCTCGACTAATATAAAAATCGTTTTAATTTTGTATCTAGCTCTATTTTCTAGGCAAAACAAGAAGAAATCATAACTACTCGCAAAGATTCCATTCTTAACTTCTTGAGATTTTAACCATTTGTTCAGAAAGGTGTTTATCTGCTCTCGGCCGATATTCTTGGAAACGATCTCATACTTATAATGGTTTTTGAAATAGTTAACCTGCCTTCTGAAGTTTGCCCATTTACCACCATTTAATTTTAAGAAATCCTTTGTTTGGTAGAAGTATTCTTCGCCTAAAGGTATTTTTTCTAGAATATTAACCGTTTTACCCAAGGTTTTCGCTTGTTTATCTGTAACCCAGATTATATGGCTGTGGTTCCAATTCCGTTTCTGTTCAGGCAAGTATAAGTATGGAATTGCGTTGGGATATATTTCATCTTGTATTCCTACATTCTCATAACCATTCCTCTCAAGTTTGTAGGCACCATAATCAAGTAGCGGCAGGGAAGAGCTATACCCTAAGGGTAATTTCTTGGCGAGACTCATATCGCCCTTGTTTTGAGATGAGAATTTGCTAATCACCGCCCCATCTTACTCTTGTGGCTATAAGTATACCGCTTGACAAATACACCCAAAGGGTGTATGATTGTATGTGGAGGACGCATGATTCTAATGAATCAACGAGTTCGTCGGCAGAATGGAGATGGCCCACTATTCGTGGCTGGGGCCGCTGCCCTCCTTTTCGCCGCTGTTCTCGCGATCCTGTGGAAGTAGACTCGGCCCCCTCGCAAGTTGAGGGGGCCGATTTGCATTTTAGGCCCTCATTTAGTACAGTATTGGTCTCCGTTCTGGAGTCGTTTTTGTAAATGTCGACCATCAATCAACTGGTAAAAAGGAAGAGGAAGAAACTCCGTCGCAAGCCGAAGTCGGTAGCCTTGACGCGCTCTTTCAATACTCTTAAGAACCGACCAGTTTTCAACTACTCACCATTCAAGAGAGGAGTAGCGACCAAGGTCACAACGAAGACTCCTAAGAAGCCTAACTCCGCTATTCGTAAGATTGCCCGTGTCCGCCTTACCAACGGTATGGAAGTCACTGCTTACATCCCTGGCATTGGCCACAATTTGCAAGAGCACTCAGTAGTCATGGTGCGTGGTGGTCGTGTGAAGGACGTAGGTCTCCGCTACTCTGTAGTACGTGGTGTGCTCGACGCTACTGGTGTAGAAGGCAGGAAGCAGACACGCAGTCAGTATGGTGCTAAGAGATCAAAAAAATAACCGACAACCCACAACCAACAACTCACAACTATGAGACGCAAACTTAAAGCCAAGCCGAAGATTCAACCAGACTACCTCTATGATTCAGAGAAGGTTACTAAGCTTGTAAATTATGTGATGGAAGGTGGCAAGAAGGCGACTGCTAGGAAGGTGGTGTATGCAGCCCTCGATGAAGTGAAGGAGAAGACTAAGAACGAGAATCCTCTAGAAATTTTTGAAACTGCTCTTAAGAACACTGGTCCAACTATGGAGGTAAGGAGTCGCCGAGTGGGAGGTGCGAACTACCAAGTGCCTCGTGAGGTGCGCCCAGAGCGTCGCCAATTCCTCTCGATGAAGTGGATTGTAGATGCTGCTCGTTCGAAGAAGGGTAAGCCTATGGCAGTTAAGCTAGCTGAGGAGATCATCTCTGCTTCAAACAACGAAGGTGAGGCAGTTCGTAAGCGTGAGAATACTCACAAGATGGCAGAGGCCAACAAGGCCTTCGCTCACTTCGCTTGGTAATCAAAATAATTTTCAATTTTTAATTTAGAATTTTCAAATGCAACGCGATTATCCGTTAGAACGAGTTAGAAACTTCGGCATCATTGCCCACATTGACGCAGGTAAGACCACCACTTCAGAGCGCGTGCTCTTCTACACTGGCTCACAACATAAGATTGGTGAGGTGCACGAGGGTGACACCACTACCGACTGGATGGAGCAGGAGCGTGAGCGTGGCATTACTATTACTGCGGCAGCTATCACATGCTTCTGGGGACCAACATACCTTTCTGACGCAGATCGTAATGACAAGAATAAGAAATTCCGTTTCAACGTTATCGACACTCCTGGACACATCGACTTCACCGTAGAGGTGAAGCGCTCACTCCGCGTACTCGACGGAGCTGTAGTGGTGTTCGACGGTGTGGCTGGAGTAGAACCACAATCAGAGACCAACTGGCGCTATGCTGAAGAGGCTCATCCCTC
>JAIFWL010000005.1 GCA_019661845.1 Candidatus Parcubacteria bacterium | reverse complement strand
GGAGGGGTCCGTGCATATGTGGAGAAGTATCACATCACTATCGACAAGTTACTCTCTGACGCGAGTGTGAAGACCTTTACCAACAAACTTAAGGACGACTCATCTGGTTATCCGTACAAGGTTATCGCAACCGCGAAGCTCTTCAACGAAGCTCAATAAAAGGCTATAATGGGCCACAATGGCTCACCAATACAAGGTAAAAACACATGTTTTCGAAGGCCCTTTGGACCTCCTCCTTGAGCTTGTAACCAAGAGGAAGCTCTTTGTAAACGACGTCTCATTGGTACAAGTAACCGATGACTTCATTCGATACATTGAGGAGCATGAGGAGTTCCCAATAGGCGAGAGTGCTGAATTCATCGTCATCGCCTCAACCCTGATGCTTATCAAGAGTCGCTCACTCTTGCCACAGCTCGTGCTTACTGAAGATGAGGAGAGTGCTATACACGATCTTGAGGACAGGCTGGTGTTATATGCTCGCGCTAAAGCACTTTCGTTTCGCCTTAAAGAACTTTTCGGTAAGAAGATCATCTTTGAGAAGTTGCCGACGAAGAATCCCTTAGTCGTCTTCTCCCCTGATTCTAAAACTGATACAGCGAATTTGCTCTCCGCACTCGAGCGAGTGATAGAATCGCTACCGAAGAAGGAAGTGCTTTCTAAGGTGACGGTGAAGAAGGTTATAAGCCTTGAAGAAATGATTGAGAAGTTGGCTGAGAGAATTTCCAAAGCAAGTAAGTTCCGCTTTAAAGATTTCCAGAAGACTTCTGGCCCACTTACGCATGAGAAGAAAGTTTCTATCATCGTTGGTTTCCTCGCCCTGCTTGAGCTCGTAAAGCGCGGTGCTATACGCGTAACCCAAGAGGGGAGGGAAATAGAGATAGAAAGTGAGTCGGTGGGTATCCCAACATATAGCTAATATGCATTTAGAAAATGAAATAGAATCAGTGCTACTTTTTAAAAACGAGCCAGTCTCGGTTAAGGACCTTTCTGATTGGCTGGGTAAAGATGCAGAGGTTATAAAAACCGCTTTAGAAAACTTGCGTGGCTTCTACCAGAAGCGAGGCATTGTCATCATCTCCAATGGTGACACTTGGGCCTTGGGTACTCACCCAGAAATGTCACCACTTATTGAGGCTCTGCAGAAGGATGAGTTCTCTCGCGAGCTCGGGCGTGCTGGACTTGAGACCTTGGCTATCGTTGCTTACCGCGGACCTATTTCACGAAGAGAGATTGATCACATCCGTGGAGTGAATTCCGGCTTCATCCTACGTACTCTACTCATCCGGGGGCTTATCGAGAGGGCTGATGTAGCAGGTGAGAGGAGTTATAGTTATGTACCGACACTTAAACTGCTTGAATACCTTGGAGTGACTCGACGAGAGGATTTACCAGAGTATCACGATGCTTTTAAAAAGATGGACGAATTTGTGAAGACCAATCCTACCGAAGAAGAATAAAATGCCTGAACAGAAATTAATCCAGGGTTATGAAATTCGTTTCCTAGCATCGCTCTTTGTAGTCCTCACACTCATGATGATCATCTCTTATGTGCTTGGAGCTCGTGTCGAACGAGGCGATGCTTCGAAGCCCACTCAAGTGGTGGCTAGCCCAGTCTTCAACGAAGATTTGGTCAACCAACTTCAAGCTAAGAGTGTCTACGTCTACGATGTGAGGAATCAGTCAGTACTCTTCGCCAAGAATGAGAACACTCGTTTACCACTTGCCTCACTTACCAAACTCATGACTGCCTTAGTAGCGTCGGAAAGAAGTCCATCTTATGGCACAGTCACTATTACTAAGGAAGCTCTCGCCGCGGAGGGTGATAGTGGTCTCTTGGCTGGGGAGAAGTGGTCACTTAAGAATCTTCTAGACTTCTCACTCACTACTTCGTCTAATGATGGTATGAGAGCTGTAGCCCTTACCTTCGGTGCTATACACGATTCCACAGCGACTCCGGATGAGATCATTGGGAACTTCGTCGGTCTCATGAATGAGAAGGCTAGAGAGCTCGACCTCAAGAACACTTACTTCTGGAATGAGACTGGACTCGATGAATCAGAGCAGAAGGGTGGAGCATATGGCAGTGCCAAGGATGTGGCTACTCTACTTGAATATATTTTAAGGAAGGAACCAGAAATGCTCGAGACTACGCGTCAGAGTATGAGTGACGTAGTCTCACTTGATGGCTTAATACACAAAGCTAAGAACACCAATCTCTTGGCTGGAGCTATTCCAGGACTTATGGGTTCTAAAACGGGCTTCACTAATACTGCTGGGGGGAACTTGGCTATCGCCTTCGACCCTGAACTTGGTAGACCGTTTATCATTGTCGTTATGGGTTCAACAGAGAATGGTCGTTTCGAGGATGTGGGGCTGCTTACCAATGCGGTCTTAAAACAAATTAAAGAAAATTAATATGTGTGGCATCGCTGGTATCACAGAGTCACAAATAAGAAACAAGGAAGAAGTCATTAAGAAGATGACTGATAAGATCGCGCATCGCGGACCAGATGACGAGGGCTTCTTCGTCGATGACTATGTGGCTCTCGGCATGAGGCGCTTGGCTATCATAGACCTCGAGCATGGTGAACAACCTATAAGCACTAGAGATGGAAGATACGTAATCTTCTTCAACGGAGAAATTTATAACTATAAGGAGATCAAGAAGGAGCTTAGTGATTATCAATTTAAAACAGAGAGTGACACTGAAGTAATCTTGGCCGGATTCGTGAAGTGGGGCGTAAACGACCTACTAGGTCGTTTACGCGGTATGTTCGCCTTCAGTATTTATGATAAGGAGGAGAATAAGATATTCCTTGCACGTGACTTCTTCGGTATTAAGCCACTCTACTACTATGCAGATGAGAAGGGGATTAAGGCCTACAGCTCGGAGATAAAATCATTTCTAGAAATTCCTGATTTTACACCAGAGGTCAATGACTCGGCAGTTTATAATTACCTATCCTTCCAGTACAATCCGCTTGAAGAAACTTTCTTCAAAAATGTTTTCAAATTACCACCAGCACATTGCCTGACTATTGATCTTAAGAGTGGTGAGGTGAGTCAGAAACGATATTCGCAATTCAAATTCAATCAAGATGAAAGTTTGTCCGAAGCTGAAACTAAGAACAATATTGAAGAGACGATGCGAGACTCAGTCGAGCATCACATGATAGCTGATGTGCCGGTGGGCTCCTTCCTCTCTGGCGGCATAGATTCAAGCATTATCGCTACCTTGATGTCCTCCTCCGCTAAAGCTACGGAAGGACAAAGCAGAAAGGTTAAAACGTTTACAGTTGCCTTTGATGCGTTGAGCGAGGGTAGGGAAGCCAAGGAGACTGCAGAGCCACTCGGCACGGATCACACTGAGCTTAAGGTTGGTAGCAAGGAATATTTTGAAGCACTGCCTAAAGCCATTTACCACTTCGATGAGCCAGTGGCAGATCCAAGTGCACTAGGATTGTATTTCCTCGCTCGAGAAGCACGCAAACATGTGACTGTGGTCCTCTCGGGTGAAGGCGCTGATGAATTATTCGGTGGCTACAACATTTACCTTGAGCCATTTGCTAGAGGACGCATTAGTTGGCTACCTAAACCACTTCTTACTCTGTTATCCAAACTACCCTTGCGTGGTAGGAATTATGCTACTCGTGCTCTGGAGAAACTTGAAGATCGCTACATTGGTAATGCCTCGGTGTTTAAGCAATCTGAAATTTCCAAACTGTGGAAAGGTGAACCTATGTCGAGGTTCGACCTCAGCGCAATATACAAGGAGGTTAGTGGCTCAAGTGACTCGACCAAGATGCAGTACATAGATATTAATACTTGGCTTGTGGGAGACATCTTGGCCAAGGCTGACAAGATGACTATGGCTCACTCGCTTGAGCTCCGAGTGCCGTTCTTGGATAGTGTCGTAGCTTCATTAGCTTCGAAGCTTCCAGATAAATTTAAGTGGAAGGGTGGAGTGACTAAATACTTATTGCGAGAGGCGTTTAAATCAATTCTTCCAGAATCTACACGCAATAGAAAGAAGCTCGGCTTCCCAACACCAGTAAGGGATTGGTTTACTAAAGATAGGGAGGATTTGTACCAAACAATTCTAGAAAATTCTTACATCAAGAGCCACTTCGACACGAGAGAAGTGAAGAATATTATCGATAATCATGTAAATAAAAGAGCAGATAATTCACGCAAGATTTACCTCCTCCTCGTACTCGCCATCTGGTACAATACGTTTATAAACAAGACGTAATATGGATATTCTGAAGATTATCGGTCCCACAGTCCTCACCTTCTTTGTGAGTATTGCTATTACTCCATTCTTCACCCGCTACTTCTACAAGTACAAGATGTGGAAGAAATCTCCTAGGACTGAGGCGGGGGATATTACATCAGATCACTTTAAAAAGATTCATAATACCGACCACGAGATCTCAACTCCACGCATAGGTGGCATGCTCATATGGGTATCAGTAGCGCTCACTGTCATCATTATTTACTTACTCTATATACTCTTCCCTCTAGGATTGTTTGGCGGGGAGAAAAGTATCTTCAATGAACTTAACTTCTTCAGTCGTAGCCAGACTCTTGTACCACTTGGAGCATTCTTCCTCGCGGCACTCATTGGATTACTGGATGATATGTTACAAATCTTCGGCCAGGGAAGTTACGCTAAAGATGCGTTGGTGTACAGGAAGGTGAAGATTATCTTCGTCACCCTCATCGCTATCGCTCTCTCGCTCTGGTTCTACTTCAAGCTCGACTTCGTATCGGTGCACATACCCTTCGGTGGTGAGTGGTTCCTTGGCTGGTGGTTTATACCATTCTTTATACTAGTAACTCTGGGGACATTTAGTAGTTCGGTTATTGATGGACTCGATGGCTTAGCTGGGGGAGTGATGGCATCGTGCTTTACCGCCTTCGCCGTTATAGCCTTCCTTGGGCATCAGTACGACATTGCCGCTCTATCTGGCGCTATTTCAGGAGGCATTCTTGCCTTCCTCTGGTTCAATATTCCGCCTGCACGCTTCTACATGGGGGAGACTGGCATGCTTGCTCTGTGCATCACTCTTGCGGTTATCGCCTTCCTCACACATGCGGTCTTACTCCTACCTATTATCGCCTTACCACTTGTGGCTACATCCGTCTCGGTAGTTCTCCAAGTTACAGGTTATAAATATTTCAATAAACACAGAGTATTTAAAGTGGCACCACTTCACCACCACTTCCAAGCACTCGGCTGGCCTCGCGAGAAAGTGGTTATGCGTTACTGGATTGTCTCTGTCATTTCTGCCATTACTGGAGTTATACTTTACCTTGTGAGTTAAGATACAATAAATTCATGAATGAAATTAATAAGGAGATAAAATCACGAACAGTTGGTTATATTGGTGCAGCGCTTGGGTTAGTAGCGGGCCTTGCGTGGAATGAGGCTATAACAGCGATGATAGAGAAGCTCTTTCCACTTTCCAAAGACACGGTGACAGTGAAGTTCATCTACGCGGGACTCGTAACAGCAGCGGTGGTGATACTCATCACTCAGCTTGAGAGGTTTGTTAATAAACCAAGCAAAGATAAGTGAGTAATACGAAGAAGCATTCGAAGTTGAGACATTGGTACGAGACATACGAGAGGCGACTCTCGGTAGCTTCGCTTATTGGCGGCTTCATCTTCGACTCACTTACCATGCAGAGAGTCGATAACCTCTGGGACAACCTCTGGATTACATTCAACATTTTCCTCTCTGCATACTGCGTCATCATGTTGAGCAGGAATAAGGAAAGAGAGGAAGGATTCTGGCTACCAAATATCTTACAGTTTAGCTTCGGAGCACTCTTCGGCTCTATATTCGTCTTCTACTTGCGCTCGAGTGCTCTCTCGGCCACATGGCCATTTATCGCACTCTTACTCTTCGCACTACTTATCAATGAGTTCTTCCAGAAGCGGTACACGCAACTTGCACTTCGACTTTCATTCCTCTACTTCGCCATCTTCTCCTTCTCGATCTTCCTCATGCCTATTGCTACGAAGTCACTCAATGATGGCGTCTTCGTCTTGAGTGGATTAGTGAGCCTTGCCGTGCTCTGGGTACTCTTGAAACTTATTGTAAGGTTCGCTCGGGAGAGCTTTATTGAGAATAGGACTCACATCTGGAGCTTCGTTACTGTCATCTTCGTCGGTATAAATACGCTCTACTTCACTAACCTCATCCCACCCATCCCTCTCTCGCTTAAAGATTCAGGAATTTACCACTCTGTTGAGCGTGATAGCAGAGGGAATTATGTAGTGGGGGAGGAAGAAATGGGTTGGGAGAAGTATTTACCATTCGCTATTAAAATTCATTTAGGATCTGGCGAACCACTCTATGCTTACACTGCGGTATATTCACCGGGTTCACTCAACACCAATATCGTTCACAAGTGGCAGTACAAGGATAATAAGGGTGAGTGGCAGACCTCAACAGAGATCCCGCTCTTCCTTGCTGGCGGTAGGGTAGAGGGTTTCCGCACCTTCTCGCACAAGTATCAATTTACCCCTGGCGACTGGCGGGTGAGTGTGGAGACTCCACGTGGGCAAGTAATAAGTCGCATCAATTTCAAGGTCCTCTCATCTACTGGTAGTTCTACTCTAGTCTACTCGGTGAAGAAGTAGGGAAGTTGACTAAGAGCTTCCAACGATGCATTATTAAAACATGTTCAAGTGGCTTAAACGACACTTTATACCTCATGAGGGGAATGGGCACCGACCACACTTATTACACAGGAAGAATATTAAGCATCTCTTAGGAGTAGTAGTAGCGGTGGAGCTAATTCTATTTGTAGTACCATCGGTAAAATTCGTGGCACTTGTAGATACCTTCAACCTTGGAGCAGTGCTCCCAAGTGTTTTAACAGAGCTTACCAATACTGAAAGACAGAGTAATAAATTACCAACTCTTGTCGAGAGTCCACTCTTAGACAAAGTGGCACAGATGAAGGCTGAGGACATGGCAAGCAAGAGTTACTTCGCTCACACTTCGCCAGAGGGTAAGACTCCGTGGTATTGGTTCGACAAAGCTGGATATGTTTACAGATATGCGGGGGAGAACTTGGCTGTAAACTTCAGCGACTCGCAGGAAGTGACCAAGGCTTGGATGAATTCACCAACCCATCGTGCCAATATTGTGGGAGGCATGTATAAGGAAGTGGGTACTGGAGTGGCAACAGGAATGTATAAGGGTAGGGAAGCAGTGTTTGTAGCACAAGTGTATGCAGAACCTGTACCAGCTTTCATGAGACCAAAAGCTGGTAACCAACAACCGACAACTAACAACCCACAACTAAATTCAAAATCAGTTACACTTCCTAATGCAGGTCCGGCGTCAGTACAAGAAACAAGTTTGTGGCAGAAGATCATCTCTTCACCACGACAAGCTACTGATGTAACCCTCTTTGTGATACTCGGCATTGTACTTGTTGCAGTACTCCTACATATCTTCTTGAGAGTAAATTTCCGCCACTTGGACTTAGCTCTAAATGGTTTAGCTCTCATCGCCATCATCCTTGCTATCCACTTGGGCAACAACTTCATCTCCTCACGTAATTTAGAAACTTCTTACCTCACTCTCCCTCCACCACCCGCAGAATCGATGTTATAATTGAAGAAATGGCGAGTCGTATCAAGGTTGATAAACCTTTCCTAGCGATAATCACTGTCTTAGTGGTAGTGGGGTTTTTCATCTTCTCCTCCGCATCACTTGGTCTCTTGGCTAAAGAGAGTTCAAACTACTCGAGTGTGGCCTTCTCCCAAACAGTGCTCGGGCTCTTCCTGGGGAGCATTGCTTGCTTCCTCGCCACACGACTAGATTACAAAGTGTGGAAGAAGCTTGCCTTCTATCTCTTGGGCTTGGCAGTAATTCTCAATATTCTTGTACTCTTCCCTCAAATTGGCTTCGAGCACGGCGGTGCTAGACGTTGGATTATGATAGCTGGCATTTCCTTCCAAACTTCGGAAGTGCTTAAGTTCGCCTTCATTGTCTACTTCGCCGCATGGGCAGCGAGCGTGAAGGAGAAGATGAGCACCTTCAGTCAAGGATTCCTGCCACTTATCGTACTGCTTGGACTTTGTGGAGGGCTACTCCTTAAGCAACCAGATACAGATACATTTATGGTCATTGTGATTACTGGTATGGCCATGTTTGTGGTAGCGGGCGGAGCATGGAGGAATGTGCTCATCATCATCCTCGCAGGAGTTATGGGTATTACTTTCCTCGCCTTTACTCGACCATACGTCATGAAGCGTATTAATACATTCCTTCATCCCCAAGCAGACTCTCTTGGTGCAAGTTATCAGATCCAGCAGTCTCTCATTGCTGTGGGTTCTGGGCAACTCTTTGGCTCAGGCTTCGGCCAGAGTATTCAGAAGTTTACTTACTTGCCAGAGCCAGTGGGGGACTCCATCTTCGCCGTGGCGGCAGAGGAGTTCGGCTTCGTGGGAAGCGTCTTACTTATCGCCCTCTTCGCTCTCTTCGCCACTCGAGGTTTGAAGATTGCCTCTAGGAGCCCAGACACCTTCGGTAGACTGGTAGTTGTGGGAATTGTTATGATGATAGTGTCTCAAGCGTTCGTCAACATTGGTGCTATGCTTGGGCTTATACCGCTCTCGGGGATTACCTTGCCCTTCGTCTCGCACGGTGGTACCTCGCTCTTCATCAGCCTCTTCGAAGTCGGCATCATCCTATCTATCTCTAAACATCAGAAAACTACATGAGAATCTTATTTACCGGTGGCGGAACTGGAGGACACTTCTACCCCATCATTTCTATAGCTGAGGAGTTAAATAAGTTAGCCAAGGACAAGCGCTTGGTGGATATGGAATTATTCTTCTTATCTCCAACTCCTTACAACGAAGGGATGTTGTATGAAGCTGGGATAAAGTATAAGAAGAATAGTGCAGGGAAGATTAGGAAATACTTCTCTATTAAAAACTTCTTCGACATATTCAAAACAGGGTGGGGGACTCTGACCTCTCTCTGGCAAGTTTACCAACTATATCCTGATGTGGTCTTCGGCAAGGGAGGGTACGCCTCCTTCCCAGCTCTCCTTGCTGCAAGACTCTTGCGTATCCCTGTGGTAATTCATGAATCTGATACTGTGCCTGGTAAGGTCAACTTGTGGGCGGGCAAATTCGCTCAAAGAATAGCCGTATCTTATAAAGAAGCGGCAAAGTTCTTCCCCGAAAGTAAGGTCGCTTATACAGGTCAACCAGTACGCAAAGAAATTAGCCAACCTATAACCGAAGGTTCTAGAGAGATTCTTAAATTGGAAGACAATATACCGGTGGTATTGATTCTTGGCGGATCAACTGGGGCACAAAGGATCAATGAGGCCGTGATCGGAGCTCTCAAAGGTCTTCTAGAGAAGTATGCTGTGATTCATCAGACAGGGAGAAATAATTTCGAAGAGGTTAAGGCAACTGCAGATGCGATACTCTTTGATTCTACGCACAAAGATCGATACAAGCCTTATGATTATTTAAATCCTTTAGCTATGAGGATGGCAGCTGGTGTTGCTAAGGTTGTTATCTCGCGTGCAGGTTCGGCAATATATGAAATCGCTTCATGGGGAGTGCCAAGTATAATCATTCCTATAAACGAGCGAGTAAGTCATGATCAACGTTCGAACGCCTTCGCCTATGCTCGCGCTGGCGCGTGCGAAGTGGTAGAGGAAGATAACCTTACTCCAAATATTCTTGCTTCAGAAATTGAAAGATTAGTAAATGATAAAGAAATAAGTCAGAAGATGAGCGAAGCTGCAAAATCATTTTATAAACCCGACGCCGCACGATTGGTGGCAGAAGAAATTCTAAAGATTGCCTTGGAGCATGAAGTAGAGAAGTAGAGGCTAAACCCTCTCCCAACCTCTCCCTTGTCAGGGCGAGGAGTAAATGAAGAAGAAAAATTATAAATTCATTCCTTATGATAAAGAACTAGTTTCTCGTGCGAGAGAACTGAGAAAGGATTCTACTCAAGCAGAGAAAGTTTTATGGGAAAAAGTTTTAAAGGATAGGGGAGTAATAAATCTTAAATTCTCAAGGCAGAAACCCATAGGTGATTTTATTATGGATTTTTATTGTGCCAGTTTGAAGTTAGCCGTGGAAGTTGATGGGGAAGTGCATGATGCTGTGAGGGATAAAGAAAGAGATAATGTTTTGAAAGAGAAATTTGGTGTAGAGGTGGTTAGATATAAAAATGAGGATGTCTTAAATAATATTGAAGAAGTTATAGAGGATTTAAAGAATAGAATAAATAATTTAACCCACCCCAACCCCTCCCTTGTCAGGGAGGGGTCTAATAAAAAGTCCCCCTGACAAGGGGGATTTAGGGGGTTGAATAAAAAAGACGAAGCGCCAGGTTTCCCTGGCGCCTGGTGGGCAACACTTCGTTACTCCTGATCCTCGTCGCCTTCGATTTCCGCCAGAGATGGCTTTGGGTGTAGCCTCTTGCCAGCGTTAACGAAAGTTTGGATACGGGTGGCAGCAGGGGTGAGATCTCCACTGAGGTTATCCATCTCCTCCGCAGCCTGCTTCGGAGTAATTGAGTTGTCGACCTCCTGCTTCTTCTTAGTCATACAACCTCCTTTTATAACTGTATATCTATTATACAATCTTGTCAAGTAGGATTATATCTCTCGAATAGCCCTCCCCTGACAAGGGGAGGGTAGGGAGGGGTTTAATTGGGTTGTGTTAAAATAGCCCCATGTCCGAACAGATTGTAGTTCGCATCCCGCCGTCGCCGACAGGGAATTTGCACGTAGGTACAGCACGTACCGCCTTATTTAATTACCTCTTCGCTAAGAAGCAGGGAGGGAAGATACTTCTCCGTATTGAAGATACTGATAAGGAAAGGTCTAAGAAGGAATTTGAAAACAATATTTTAGAGAGTTTAGAATGGCTAGGCATTACTCATGATGGCGAGCTTACTCGTCAGTCGGAGAGGACGGATAAGTATAAAGAAGCTTTAAAGAAGCTGATTGACGATGGCAAAGCATATGTCTCCGAAGAACCATCGAAGAATGATCCAAGTGTCATGGTTAAGGTGGTGAGGCTCAAGAAC
>JAIFWL010000067.1 GCA_019661845.1 Candidatus Parcubacteria bacterium | reverse complement strand
AAGCAGCGTTTGAGCCAGCAGTGGTAACGCGCAGGTCGCCCGTGCCAACTGTCAAAATACCTGCTGTGTGAGTTGCTACCCAGTCAGAGTTCTCGATGTTGAGAACAAAGCCTGTGTTTGCGAACAAGTTCTGCCAGCCGAGGGCAGTTGTGCCAAGGGAAGAACCTCCGTCAGCACCTGGGGAAAGTGCAGTGCCAGTAAGCTGGACTTCAAGAGCAGAGTTAACAGCCCAGCCGAGAGTGTTGGCAGCAGGAAGGTACAAGCCGTTTGTAGGAATAGTGCTGGAGTTTGGTACAAAAGAGTTTGCAGTCGCCGTAGTGAAAGTGGCAGCAGCAGCTGAGGCTCCACCGATGACTGCCCCATCGAGAGTACCTCCGTTGATATCTACAGTCGTAACAATGCCCAAGTCAGCAACAGTCCTTCCAGCGTTCGTCCAGTTGCCTCCGAAAGAAGTGATAATGAGCGTCGTGACAGTCGCAGCAGCCGCAGAAGAACCTCCAATCACAGTGCCATCTACAGTACCTCCGTTGATATCAGTCGTAGTTAAAACGCTAGAAGCAAAAGTAGCTACTCCAGTGTTGGAGTTGAACGTCATGTTGGCGTTGCTCTTGATGCCAAGGTTTCCTGTCGTATTAGTTACAAAAACAATGGAGCAAGTAGTGTCAGTAGCTTCGTCAGCGACAGTAACGGCCGTTGCTACAGCAGCCGTGCCTGTGATAGAAGCAGAAATAGCGTTCGTGACAGTCAGGTCAGTGAACCAGCCTGTAGTAAATCTGGTGCCAGTCGCACCCAAGTTAACACCGAAAATATTGTTCCATTTCACAGCAGCCGAACCCAAGTCATCGGTAGCATTAGTATCTGAAACCAAAGAAGTATTGATAGCAACCGAAGCAAGATTTGAAAGGGCTGTATTAGCACCAGAAGCACCAGCAGTTCCCCATTCAGGAGCAGTAGCACCAGCGTTTACTTTCAAAACGTTAGTAGCACTGCCGATGGCCAGTCTGGTTAAAGCTCCAGCGTTGTAATACAGCAAGTCACCCTGAACATAGGGCAAGCCAGCAAGGTTCTGAAGAAACTCGACTTCATCAGAGGTGAGCTGTGTCTGTGATGGAATTGCTGCTAGTGCCATTTTAGTGTGGTAGTTAAATGTTCATGCGTAGTCCTGGGAACGCCTCCCCGTACTTTGCCTCGATGCGCCTGACGATGACTTCGAGGTCTTTTTCAGCTTTAGCCTTCTCGTTCATGAAGGAGAGCAAGTCCTCCTCGGCCTTTTGTACCCCTGCCAGAGCCTCTGTGAGCCTCAAGGCAGCGTTTTCACCCTCTGACTGGAGCCTGGATACCTTTAGCTCTGTTTCGTCTATCAGGAGGGCAGTCTCAATCTTGACCTGTTGGAGAGCTTTTTCAGCCTCTACTTTCTCTTCCTGGGTCTTGCTGATGTGGATTCTGATACCTTCCCAAGCCTCAATTTCGAGATTAAGCTCGTCTAGTTTTACCTGAACGGCCTTTCGCTCGTCTTCTGCTTTCATGTTCCAGTCATTCAGGTTGGCAAGCTCTTTCATGGCCTGATTCTTCTGGTCGTGAAGCACTTTTAGCTCACTTGCAGCTCTGGCATGAATCTTCTCGTCTTCCTGCTTGACCCTGAACAACTCGATTCTTTCTCTTTTGAGATTATCTCTCTCGTCAGCGACAGTCTGGGCTTCTACCGACATGTTTTCTTTCCATGCAGCGACATCTGCTTGAACTTGCTCTTTGGCTTTCAGTAATTCAGTAAGAACCGCAGCTTCTTTCTCAGAGTCGGCTCTTAAAGAAGCTAGGGTCAGCTCGGCGTTTTTGATTTTGACTTCTTTTTCGTCGGGCTTCATGGCTAGTATGTTACACCCAGCCAGTAATAGCGTGAACCGAATAGGTTCCAGTAGGCCCACCTCCAGTGGCTTTCGCACTAATCTTAATCTTGTAAGACTTGATAGGTGAGATAAGCACCCAGTAGTTTCCAGAAGCTGTGAACGTGCGCTCTGCAAGGGCAACAGCGATAGAGCCTCCAGTGGCAGTCTCAGCGACCTGTTGACCGTAAGCAATGGTGCCGTCAGCGTCCACAGGAACACCAGATTCTACTTTTAGCTCAAGAGAGCTTTCGTTGCCTTTTGTGTAGCGCACCAAGATACCCAGTACGTTCTGCTCGTCTACCGAGAAGACGTTGCCAGCTACATAAGAGCCAGTGATGACAGTACCTGTTGCGAAGACTTCATGAGGGACTGATTTGTTTGGGAAAAACATTTAAGTTGTTTCAGTTATTTCAGCTCTCTATCCCCAGCCTTTCCAGAAAGGAGAGGCAAGAGGAGAGAGCCGAAGGGCTAGTAAGACTATGTTGCTGAGTAGTAAGGAACCCACTGGTCTGTACCACCGATACCGATTTTGAAGAATCCAGTCGGAGCGTTGGTCTGAGGAGCAGCAGTAGAACCTGTTGAGCTGTTCATGTTGAAGTTCTGCTTGGTTGCAGCGATACCAGTGGTATCAATTGCAGCACCAGTAGTAAGTCCAGCAAGAACGAACTTCAAGCCGATACCAGTAGTCAAGCTTGCCGAAGTGACGAGCATGAGAGTGGCAGCAGTAGCAGCTGTAGCAGCAAGGTCGAGAAGTACACCAGTAGTCGTGCCTGTATCAATGCTGGTAGAAGTAATCCTCAAGAGCGAG
>JAIFWL010000004.1 GCA_019661845.1 Candidatus Parcubacteria bacterium | reverse complement strand
TTAAGGAATTGGGAAGGGCTCTTAAACCTTGACCAATTTACCCAGGAAACTCCTCCTATGTAGCTCGGTTAAGCCGTATTTGAGGATAGCTCTACGATGTACGTATGTGCCGTAACCCTTGTGTAGGTCGAAGTCGTATTGAGGGTACTTCTTAGCAAGTCTTACCATCTTCTTATCACGCACGACCTTGGCACAAATGGATGAAAGGGAAATGATAGGAATCTTCTCATCACCCTTTATCACTGTTAGTTGATGTTTGAATTTAGAATCAGCTTTCAACGCTCCGTCTAAGAAGATCTGTGAATTATTGGGGACATTTAATTTCTCCAGACAGCGTTTAATACCGAGGCGAATGGCGTAAGAAATACCGTGCTTATCTATCACCTTCTCGGAGACAAGTGAGACTGCGAAGTCGAGTTCCCCCTTCTTCCTGGCTTCTATAGCGAGTTGAAACCACAGGTTCCTCTCTTCCGGACCAAGTTTCTTGGAATCTTTTACTCCCCTTATAAACTTATTGAACTTGTCCTGGTTCTTAACTCTTACCGCCCCTACGGCGACGGGTCCTGCTAGTGGACCACGTCCTGCCTCATCAATACCTACGACTGATTGCATTTATCCATTATAATACGCCCATGAGTCGCTTCACACACCTCCGCACCCACTCTCACTACTCCCTCCTAGAGGCCTTGCCTAAGATCCCTCAGCTGGTAAAGGCTGCCAAGAAGGCGGGTATGAAATCACTCGCTCTTACTGACTCTGGGAACCTTTATGGTGCTATTGAGTTTTATAAAGAGTGTAAGGACGCAGAGATTAAGCCCATCATCGGAGTAGACTGCTACGTTGCTCCTCGCACTCGCCATGACAAGGAAGCTCGAGTAGATAGTGAGCGCACTCGCCTACTCCTCTTAGCAGAGAACCTTGAGGGTTACCGTAACTTACTTAAATTAGTTTCCGCATCTTACTTAGAAGGCTTCTACTACAAGCCTCGGGTAGATAAGGAACTGCTAGAGCAGTGTAAGGATGGTCTTATAGCTATCGCGAAAGAAGATAAATATTATAAAGAAATTTTCGGCGCCGAAAATTTCTTCCTCGAGAGCGATTTGGCTATTTATGATGTTTATTATATTCATGAGGAAGATCGGCCAGCATTTGAAATGGTCCGCTCTATTCAAGAATTTATAAACAGGGGAAGCTTCGGCGAGGGTGAGGATCTCCACTTCAGAACCAAGAAGGAAGCTGAGGCTGATTATAAGGACAACCCTAAGGCACTAGAGAATACGGAGAAGATTGCTGAGCGTTGCAATGTGGAACTCAAGCTTGGCGACTGGGTCTTCCCTAAATATATTTCTAAGGATGGCGTAGATCTCAATGAAGAATTGCGTAATCTTGTTTATAAAGGTCTCAAGGAACGCGATATCGAAGAGACTCCAGAGATCAAGGAACGTATTGAATATGAGTTGAAGGTTATCCGTGACAAAGGGTATTCCCCATACTTCCTCGTAACCGCTGACCTCCTGCGTTATGCCCACGAGCATGGCATCCTTACCAATACCAGAGGTTCAGCTGCAGGCTCTATGGTTACCTACCTTACACGAATTACTACAGTTGATCCGCTCAAGTTTGCTCTACCCTTTGAGCGCTTCTTAAACCCAGACAGACCTTCCGCACCTGATATTGATATGGATATTGCCGATGATCGTCGTGATGAGCTTATTGAATATGCTCGAGAGAAGTACGGGATAGATAATGTGGCACAAATAGGTACCTTCGGCACCATGATGGCGCGAGGTGCAGTGCGTGATGTCACTCGTGCTATGGGTCTCTCTTATGCAATCGGAGATCAAATAGCCAAGATGATCCCTATGGGTGCACAGGGCTTCCCCATGACTATTGATCGTGCCATGAAGGAGAATCCAGATCTTAAAAAGTTTTATGAAGAAGATCCCGAGGCCAAATCTATTATGGATATGGCCAAGAAGATCGAGGGCAATGCTCGACACATCTCGGTCCACGCTGCAGGAGTAGTGATCTCACCCACGCCACTTACCGACTACACTGCACTTCAATACGATACTAAGGGTGAGCAGAAGATTATCACTCAGTACGACATGTACTCTATTGAGGAAGCTGGCCTCCTTAAGTTCGACTTCCTCGGTATTAGAAACTTATCCATCATTGCAGATACTCTAGAACGCATTGAGAAGTTGGAAGATAAGAAAATAAAGTTAGAAGATATTCCAACCGATGATAAAAAGACTTTTGAAATGCTTGCTCGCGGCGAGACTGAGGGCACCTTCCAACTTAACGGCTCTGGCATGACCAAGGCCTTGATGGATTTGAAGCCAACTGTCATCCACGACATCAACGTCATGGTGGCACTCTATCGCCCTGGCCCTATGGATAACATCCAAGAATATATTGCGAGAAAGCACGGTAAGAAACAGGTGACTTACATGCATCCTAAGATGAAGGACTTCCTCTCCACTACTTACGGTGTGCTCGTCTACCAAGACGACCTGCTTATGACCGCTATTCACGTAGCTGGTTATAACTGGGGTGAAGTAGACAAATTCCGTAAGGCCGTGGGCAAGAAGATTCCTGAGGAGATGAAGAAGCAGCACATCATGTTCGTCGAAGGTTGTGTGAAGAATGGTGGTATGACTAAGGAAAAGGCTGAGTCTCTGTGGGAACTCTTCGTACCATTCCAAGGTTACGGCTTCAACAAGGCACATGCTGCAAGTTACGGACACATTGCGTATGTGACTGCATATCTTAAGGAGAACTTCCCTGCTATCTATATGTCGGCAGTGCTTACTGCAGAAAGTGGCGACGTAGACACTATTGGCATTATGGTCAATGAGTGCAAGCGTATGGGTATTGAGGTCTTGCCACCGTCTATCAATGAGAGTTATTCTCAATTTTCAGTAATTAAATCTTTACCCCCTGACAAGGGGGCTGGGGGTTATAAAATCCGTTTCGGCTTAACTACTATCAAGAACTTCGGCCAGGGAATTTCTTCTTCTATTACTGCTGAGAGGAAATCTGGAGGTAAGTTCCAATCTCTGGCTGAATTCCTCGACCGAGTGAAGGATAAAAATTTGAATAAGAAGTCTCTAGAATCACTTATTAAGTCTGGTGCCTTAGACGAGTTTGGCGAAAGAGGTGAATTGCTAGGCAACTTAGAAACTCTCCTTGCTTATCATAAGGAGCAGACGGGTGGTTCTGAAAATCAGAATTCCCTTTTCGCTACTGATTCCTTACCTGCATTGAGATTGGCTAAGTTCCCTGAAGCTCTTATGAAAGATAAGCTCTCTTGGGAGAAGGAGTTACTGGGGCTCTATGTATCCGGCCACCCACTTGAAGCATATAAGGATAAGTTTCTGAATAAAGATATGAATATCGCCAAGCTCACAGGTTTACCGGAAGGTGCTGTCGCAGTTATTGGTGGCATGGTCGAGAGTGCTCGAGATGTGCTGACGAAGAATAACGAGCGCATGGTCTTCATGAAGCTCGCGGACTTATCGGGCTCAACGGAAGTAGCGATCTTCCCCCGCGTCTATACAGAGTTCAAACAATTCGTCGAACCCTCTGCCTGTATAGCCATCAAAGGCCGTGTAAGTAAGCGCAAAGGCGAAACCAGCTTCATTGCGGAGAAGATAAAGGCCTTGTAGGATATAGGTCTATGGCAGAAATGGAACAAAACGACCACAGAAAGCTTGGGCAAGAACTAGGCCTTTTCACTATTTCCGATCTTATCGGGAAGGGTCTCCCTATGCTTCTTCCTAAAGGAGCTATTTTAAGAGGTGAGTTAGAGAAACTTATTATTGATGAGAAAAAGTCTTTAGGGTACCAGTTTGTATATTCTCCTCATATCGCTAGAAAAGAGACCTATATTAAGAGCGGTCACCTAGGAAGATACGATGCCATGATGCCAACAATGACTGACGAGAATGGTGATGAGTTTGTATTGAAAGCCATGAACTGTCCGCACCACTTTGAAATTTACAACTCCTCACCTAAAAGTTATCGTGACCTCCCTCTACGAATTGCTGAAAATGGTACCGTCTATCGGAATGAAAAGAGTGGGGAACTAGCTGGCCTTCTAAGAGTAAAGAATCTGACTGTAGATGATACCCACCACTTTATCAGACCAGATCAGATTGAATCTGAGATGGAAATGCTATTTAAGCTTACTGATAAGATATACAACCTCTTTGGATTTAAGGAATACAAGGTTGAAATATCAATCAGAGATCCAAAGGATAAAGAGAAATACTTCGGTAGTGATGAAGTGTGGGAGAGGGCTGAAAAAATCTTGATTGATTCAGTGAAGAAATGGGGTGTTGATTATACTGTTGAGGAAGGTGAGGCTGCTTTCTATGGACCCAAGATTGATATCAGGGTGAAAGATTCACAAGGTCGTTTTTGGCAATTAGCTACTATTCAGCTTGATTTCAATCAACCTGAGAATTTTGACCTAAATTACGTAGGTGATGATGGTAAACTCCATAAAGTAGTAGTGGTGCATGTAGCTATCTTCGGTTCATTTGAAAGATTTATGGGAGTAATTATAGAGCACTATAATGGCGCCTTCCCCCTCTGGCTCTCTCCTGTGCAAGTAAAAATCTTGCCAATTGGCGAAGGACATTTCGCATACGCTACTCAAGTGATGGATAAATTTAAGACAGCGAATATCCGCGTTGAACTCGACATCTCTGACGAAACTCTGGGTAAGAAGATTAGGAATGCTAAGACCGAGAAGGTGCCTTATGCGCTGGTCATAGGTGATAAAGAAGTGGCAGATAAGAAGGTTACAGTCGAGAGCCGCGATAATGGAAACTTAGGTGCGCAGAGTGTAGAAGAGCTTATAGAAAAGTTGAAGGAAGAAATTAAAGAGAAGAAATAGCTATTTCGGACGCATGAGGGGGAACAACTGAGTTTCGCGGAGAGGTTTGTCGACGAGGAAGGCGAAGAGGCGCTCGCCGAAGCCGAAGCCACAGGTAGGAGGCATGCCGTGTTCAAGCATTTCTACGAATTCATAATCAGGCATCATCGCTTCTTCATCTCCCCTTTCAATAAGCTTCTGTTGAATATCAAAACGCTCCTTCTGATCCAGAGGATCATTCAACTCACTATAACCTCTACCCACTTCACTCCCAGCAATAAGTGGCTGGAACATTTGTACAGTCCTGCCATCTTTGTTTAACTTTGCGAGTGGCCCAATGAGAGCAGGATGATTGACGAGGAAAGCTGGGCCAGCAATATTCTTCCTACAATACTTCCAGAGTGAGTCAGTGAGGCGCTCCAAGTTCTCACCTTCATACTTCACATCAAGCTCATCTAACTTATCTTTAAGATCTTGCTCACTCGCTTCGGTAAGATCGATCCCAGTCTGGCGACGAATCTCGTCGGTGTAGTCAATCTCCTGCCAATCATCAGCAAGGTCGAAGGAGTGTCCTCGAGTAGTAAATTTCGTAGTACCGAACACCTCTAGAGCAATCTTTATATATAGCCTCCTAACAAGATCCATACCGAGTTTGTAATCCGCATAACCCCAGTAGAATTCCATATTGGTAAACTCCTGCAGGTGTTCCGGCGAAGAGCCTTCATTCCTATATGCGCGGCCAATTTCAAAAGTCTTCTCGAAGCCCGCAGCCATGAGCCTCTTCTGCCACAACTCACCAATCGAGATGCGGAGGAGCACTCCAAGGTCGAAGTCATTATGATGAGTCTTGAAGGGTCTAGCTTCTGCACCACCTGTTGTAATCTCGAGCGTCGGAGTCTCAACTTCTAAGAATCCTTCCTGCTTTAAAAACTCGCGAGTCACATCCCAGAACTTGGCCTTCTTCTCAAACAAATCCTTTAACTCCGGATTAGAAAGAATGTCTAAATATCTTTTGCGGAATCTCTCTTCAACATCTTGAAGGCCATGCCACTTCTCTGGTAGAGGTAAGAGTGACTTCGAGAGCATGCGCACTTCACGAGCTAGAACAGTCTGCTCATTCTGCTTAGTTAGAAATAATGTTCCAGAAACTTCAGCGAAGTCGCCAATGTCGAAAGCCTTTTCAAATAATTCAAAATTCTCTTCACTAATGGGTTCACCCTTCTTTAGAAATGCTTGAATCTTCGCCGTGCCATCATATAGATCAAGAAAAATGATCTTCCCCTGTGCACGCAAGGACATGATGCGTCCAGCGAGCACCACTTCTTTACCAGAACTTGAAAGCTCTACAAACTGATCCTTAGCTTCCTTATTACTAATACTTCTATCAGTCTTAGCTGGATACGGATCAATACCCTTCTCTCTAAGAAAGTTGAGTTTCTCTAACCTTCCCGAACGTATTTCATCTATGGAAGCCATTTACTTAATGTCGACAATCTTATACGACATTGTACCACTTGGTGTCTCGAATGAGAACGACTCTCCCTTCTTCTTCCCCATTGCACCGAAGCCGAGAGGTGAGCGAGTAGAGATAAGACCCTTAGCAGCATCAGCTTCTTCAGAACCGACAATGGTGAATGACTTCTTAGTATGGTCAGAACCCTTCTCTACAGTAATAACCGAACCTACTGCTACTACACCGCCTCCAGCAGTTGAGACGATTGAGGCCGACTTCAAGATTGATTCGACCCTATTGATTCTATCTTCTAAGATTGCTTGGCTGTCGCGAGCTTCCTGATATTCCTGATTCTCAGATAGATCCCCCAAGGACTTAGCATACTCAAGAGCTTCGGCAATTTCCTTGCGCTTAACCGTCCTTAAGTATTCGAGTTCCTTCTCAAGCTCATGGTATTTCTCCTTTGATAGATATTCTTGTTGGGTTTCCATTTTTTACAAATTAATGCGCCACATAATACTCCAATTAACCCGCCAAAGCAAACTGTTGCGCTTACTCGAAGTATTGAGGCTCGTTGAGCTCCATCCAGTCGAAAACTTGCCTCATAATCGAGGTGGCACCAATGGTATTAGTAGCTGGACCCTTCTCCATCACTACTGCCCAAGCATAATGTGGATTGTCGAAGGGGAAGAAGCCTGCCGACCACGAGTGCACATATGATTTACCAGAACCCACTTCTGCAGTACCCGTCTTACCTGCCGCTTTCACATACGGCACGTTGAGGCCTAGAGATGTGCCATACGTCACACTCTCTCGCATACCCTCAAGCACCACTTGCCAATCAGCTTCGTTAAATGAGAGCGTCTTCTCTACAGGATTCGCCATTCCACCCTTAAGAAGTGATGGAGTAAGAATCTTCCCATGATTGGCGAGTGTCGCCATCAAGCGTGCGGCCGCAAGTGGAGTTACTTGCGTGCCGTATTGGCCAATCGAGGTAATGTAGGTATCACCCAGTCGCCAGATGTCACCATTAAACTTAGCTGCCTTCCACTCTGGTGTAGGAATAACCCCTTCAATCTCACCCGAGAGTTCTATACCTGTCTTACTCGTCGCTTCAAAAAGGCTTAAATATTTATCCAAGAGACCAATACCCAGTCCTCGTTGCCCACCATAACCGCCACCAATAGAGTAGAAATAGGTGTCAGAGGAGACAGCTATAGCCTCGCGCATATCGGTAAGCCCATGCGCCTTCCAGTCCTTAAATATAGATGGCTTAGATGGATCATAAGGATTCGGCACCGTGATAGAACCAGTACTTAGAATTTGTTTATCGGGGGAAATAATCTTCTCGTTCAAGGCAGCGAGGGCAAAGACTGGCTTCACTATCGAGCCTGGAGTATAGAGTCCACCAACAGCGCGGTTTAAGAATGGGTGTGCAGGATTATTAAGAAGACTATTGAAAGATTTTTTATCCAAGCCTCCTGTTAAAGCGTTCTGATCGTACTCAGGGTAACTCGTCATAGCGAGGAGTTCACCCGTGCGTACATCCATAATTACTCCAGCACCACCTACGAAGCCACTCTTCTTAGCCAAGGCCTCAATCCCTTTATAAAGTTGTTCATTTATCCCTGAATCAATAGATAAGGTTAGCGTCTCACCATCTACAGGCTTATCTACAACACTCTCTGAAGTCACGTGACCTAAGACATCAGTCTCTCTAAGCTTCAAGCCATTCACTCCCTTAAGCTGTTTATCATATGCCAATTCCACACCAGCCTTGGCTTGGTAGTCCTTCTCATACAAGACGCCGTTCTGATCTGCTTGAGGATATTTGATATACCCAATGACGTGTGCAAGTCCTGCAATAGAAGGATATGTGCGCCCAGAGAAAATGCTTTGACTAGTTGTGCTTGAATTCTCTTCTTTGATAGCGTTACCTGCAAGCTCCACACCATTCCTATCGTTAATCACTCCACGATTGGCGAAGATGAGTGTTTGTTCTAAGCGATTGTTGTCTGAAATTTGTGCATACACAGGTCCATCATGTATAGAGAGCATCCATAACTTGCCTATGAGTATAAAGAGGATAAGGCCCAGAACAACCTTGAGCCCTGTGAATGTAGCGTGGCCCATGGGCCTCTCAATCCTACCTTCAAGCGAGTGCTCTTCGAAGCCAGGCAGGTTCGCAGAATCTAGAAAGATATCTTCAGGATTAATATCTCGATACTTCCTTCCCACTTTATGTGAGAGGTTGAAGCTATGTCGTATTCTACTTAATAAATGTTTAGGCATAGGTTCTTAAATGTTTCCTCACTGGCAGGGTAAGGCACACCGCAAGAAGTGCGTATAGAGCATAGTGAGGAAGGCTGTGTGGCGCTAGGGAAAAACTTGGTCCATATAAAACATCTATAACCAAGCCGAGCAGAATCCCTTCCCAGAATAATGGGAAGTAAAGAATAGCTAGAAGAAGTAGAGGTAAATATATCCAGTACGGCAGTAAAATAATTGCGGCAAAAATGATAAATGTAATTAATACTCTATATCTCATGGTCTTATTAGAACTTGATGGATACTAAAGACATTTACTGGGCTCCTCGCCAACACTTCTTTGAAAGAATCGGTGGGTTGCATAATAACTTCCTCAACTACTGCCATGTAGTGAGAGAATACATCTGCGGATAGAATTCTATCTCCCACTTCTACCTCTGTCTCCCTTGGCACCACGATGCGGAAGTTGCCTCCACCAGCACCATCAAGCGTTACTGGTACAGCATGCCGTTCGAGCACCGCAGTTGTCTTCATGTCTGGGGTGGTGAAGAGTGACACCTTGGCAGAACTGCCAAACACTTGAGACACTTGGCCGAGCAAAACTCCTTCAGGCAGATACACTGACTCACCTACTCCAACGCTATCACTGGAACCTGCATCTATAACTAGAGTGTCATAAGGAGATTGTGGTGGCGCCGAGAGGACAGTAGCCGCCACACCCTCTGCCTCTGCTTGTCTACCCAGAACATTGATCACCTCTCCACTTCGAGCTCGCTCACTTAGCTCGAGCGAGGCAATGCGTTCCTTCAAACTCTCGTTCTCTGCTATTAAAGCTCCTTGTGAATGGAAGTAGCTAAAGAATCCAGCAAACTTCTTACTGGCCACATTCTCCGAAAGCCAGACTGGTGTCACTGCTTGGATAAGAGCACCGTCGAAGAATGAGAAGATAACAACTCCCAGAATAAATAATCCAATCAGAAGTGAGATAGGTTTGAGTAACGCATTCCTTGATTTATTTCTTGGGAGGTAATTCATCTTCGTTGGCAATCAAGACGTCGAGGTAGTTATCAATATCTTCTAAAATAATACCTGTGCCACGCGCTACAGCAGTCAGAGGATCAGCTGGCACATGGACTGGCATGTTGATCTCATTCTCAATCAGTTCTGCCAGCCCCTTAAGAAGAGCGCCTCCACCCGAGAGATGCGCGCCTCGATGCATGACGTCACTTAGGATTTCAGGAGGAGTAGACTCAAGCACTTCACGAGTAGCTTCTATCAACGCTTCAACTGAGGGAGCGAGGGCCTCGCGAATATCAGTATCGGTAAGTATCACTTCCTTCGGCAAACCAGTGACCAAGTCGCGACCTTTTACTGAAGCCTCAAGTGGCGCGTGAGTAGGGAGTACGGAACCGATAGTGGTTTTAATAAATTCAGCCGTCTTCTCCCCAATCAAGATTTTAAATTGATTCCTAACGTAAGAGACGATATCGGAGTTGAACTTGTCTCCCGCTACACGTAAGTTCTTCGAAGCGACGACTCCTCCGAGTGATATGACCGCGATGTCTGAAGTACCGCCACCAATGTCTATGACCATACTTCCAGCTGGTTCATGTATTGGAAGCCTCATACCAATAGCCGCGGCCATAGGCTCCTCTACTATGTGTACCTCACCAGCGCCAGCGTTACGCGTAGCATCACGTACAGCACGAATCTCGACATTGGTAATCCCCGATGGCACACCTACTACTACTCGCGGGGAAAACACTTTCTTAGTCCCGGCTGTGGCCTTACCTAAGAGATAGGCAATCATTTCTTCAGTTGTTTCGAAGTCGGAAATGACTCCATCTACAAGTGGCTTAATAGCAGTAATGTGCCCAGGAGTACGGCCGAGCATGGCGCGTGCCTCGGTGCCAATAGCGACAATCTGGCCGGTCTTCTGATTCACTGCCACGACCGAGGGCTCGTTGATGATAATGCCTTGACCCCGCAAGTAGACCAGAGTGTTCGCCGTGCCTAAATCAATACCCACATCGTGAGAGAAGAGTCTCTTGATCTCGCTAAACCCTGGTATCCTCATTGCTTAAGTTCATCAATTAAATTTTCTAAGGTTAGCATCCGCACCTCGTCACTACTGCGATCCTTCACTTCAAGAATTTTATTCTCCAGAGATTTATCCCCCACTACTACGCGAGTTGGGATGCCGATGAGGTCAGAGTCAGCAAACTTCTCCCCCGCACGAACCTCTCTATCATCATAAAGAACTTCCACACCGGCATTCTGTAAGCTCTCGTAAACTTCATCGGCAAAGCTCTTAGCACTTTCAGAAAGTGAGAGTAAGTGCACTCGGAAAGGTGCGACAGTCTTAGGCCACATGAGGCCCTTGTCGTCGGAGAATATTTCTGCAAGAACGCCAACAAGACGACTAACTCCGATTCCATAACAACCTGCGATGATAGAATTTTTATTACCGCTCTCATCCGTATAGTAGACATCTAGTGCATCGGTATACTTAGATTCAAGAGGGAAAATATTACCAACTTCTATAGCATGCTTTTCTACTAAATCTTCTTTATTCAAACCCATTTTAGCCAAGTTTTCATCAGTATAAACTTCTTTATTTACTGCAATACCCTTACCTTCATGAAGATAGATAGTGTCTTCACCAATATCACTTAGTGTTTGGAATTCATCACTAAATCTCTTGGTGAAAATACCTCCATCAGCATATGTTCTGTAAGTAATATGCCCGATGCCTAAGCGATCATAAACTTTGTGATATGCCTTCGCTACTTCCTCATAAATCCTCTCGTGCTCTTCCTGTGTTCGAGCGAAGGAATACATGTCTTTCATTAAGAATTCCCGACCACGAAGAAGCCCGCTCTTGGCTCGGAGCTCGTTTCTAAACTTGGTTTGTATCTGATAGATGGAAATGGGTAAATCTTTGTACGAACTTACGTAATCACTCAATGCATCGACGATTGGCTCTTCATGCGTAAGGCCCATGCCAAGCTCGGTGCCATTGGCCAACTTAGTTTTAAACCAATTATCAACCTTAGCATCATCCCAGCGATCAGTCTTTTCAAAAATCTCTTTCGGCTGAAGTGTCGTCATAGAAACTTCTTGACCACCAACAGCATTCATCTCTTCACGAATGATCTTAGCAATCTTTTCAATTACTCTCTTACCTAATGGAAGATAGGCATAAACACCAGCAAGTTCCTTATGAATAAATCCCC
>JAIFWL010000066.1 GCA_019661845.1 Candidatus Parcubacteria bacterium | reverse complement strand
TTCACTTGCGCCACAGACTCTCTCCTACTACCGGAGCTTACAGGGGCAGGAAGGTTATTGACCTTAATGCCAAGTTAGAGAAGAAGGCTAAGAGAGCCAAGGCAGAAGAGAACGCTCGCTAATCCGTCTTCCTTTAAATATTCACGTTCTTTAGTTCTTTATGTCCAACAGACATCTTTCACGATCTATCGTTTTACAAACATTGTTTGAGTGGGATTTCGAATCGGAGAAATCTTCTAAACCGGTTGAGATTCACCCTATTTTCGAAAGGAATATTACGGAGTTCGCTCCGGGTTCAAATGATCGCCCCTTCATGGAGGCGCTTCTTAATTCCGTTTTAAACAAGAGGAAGGAACTTGATAATGTGATAGAGAAGGCGGCTCCAGACTGGCCTATTAATAAGATTGCGGTGGTGGATAGAAACATCTTGAGGATTGGGTTAGCGGAACTTCTTTTCGCCGATAGAAAAGAAGTTCCGCCCAAGGTTGCTATCAACGAAGCTATTGAGCTTGCCAAGAGCTTCGGCGGGGAGACTTCCGGCCGATTCATCAATGGCGTACTTGGCGCTGTGTACAAGGAGATGGGTGAGCCAGGCAAGAATGATATAGGCAAGAAGAAAAAGATGTATGGCAACGTACCCATGGACAAGCTCCCTGTGGAGAAGCTCGCTGGCGCGGCCGTCTTCGCTAAGCACGATGGCAATGTCTACATGGCATTGGTACACGACGTCTTCGGCCATTGGACCATGACCAAGGGTAGGCTTAATGAGGGTGAGAGCGACATCGAGTGCTTGAAGAGGAAGGTCCCTCTTGAGCTCGGTGTGCCTATTGTGGTGAAGGAGAACATTGGTAGTAATACTTACTCCACCTTCCACCCAGAGAAGGGCAAGATGAGGAAGGAGATTAACTACTATATGGCTGAGGCACCCTTCCAGGAGCTCACTCTGGAGAAGAAGGAGGAGAAGGGTGGCCTCGATGACGTGCGCTGGTTTAAACTCGCCGACATCCTTGACCTAAACTTCTACGATGATATCCTGCCCATTGTAACCAAGGCTATAACCAACTTGGCCGAAGGTAAGTAAGTAGTATGGACTTAAATAAATTCGAAGAACAGGCAGGTACAAATTTCCAAGACAAGGCGCTCTTGAAGCAGGCCTTCACGCACCGCTCGTATATCAATGAGAACAGGAGTTCGGGCTTGGAACACAACGAGCGCCTAGAATTCCTAGGTGATGCGGTTCTTGAACTTGTGATAACTTACCACCTCTTCAGCACTATGAAAGAGGCGAGCGAGGGTGAGATGACAGCACTCCGTAGTGCCTTAGTAAATGCAGATACTTGTGCCAAGGTCGCTCAAGAGATTGGCGTGAATGATTTCTTGCTACTTTCTAAAGGTGAGAGCAAGGACATGGGTCGCGCTCGCCAATACATCCTCGCGAACACTCTCGAGGCTCTTATTGGTGCGATTTACATAGATAGTGGATACGAAAGTGCGAAGGAATTTATCATGAAGCACATTACGCCTTTGACTACAGAGATCTTGGCACAGGGCGCGTGGATTGATGCGAAGTCACTCTTCCAAGAGAAGGCACAAGAACACGAAGGCCAAACTCCAATTTATAAAACTATTCGCGAGAGTGGACCGGATCATGATAAGCACTTTACCGTAAGTGTCTCTGTAGGAAGCGAGGTGTATGGCGAAGGCGAAGGTAAGAGCAAACAAGACGCTGAACAAGCAGCTGCCGAAAGTGCTTTAGAAAAGAAGGGGTGGAAATAGATTTTTCTGATAAAATACTGGGTACATGTATCTCAAATCGATAGAGTTATCGGGGTTTAAATCTTTTGCCAAGAAGAATGGTTTCGAATTCAACACGCCGATCTCGGCTATTGTGGGGCCCAACGGTTCAGGCAAGAGCAATGTGGCAGAGGCCTTCCGCTTCGTCCTTGGTGAGCAGTCTATTAAGAGTATGCGAGGGAAGCGCGGCGAGGATCTTATCTGGAATGGTTCCACTTCCGAGCCGCGCGGGAATCGCGCTTCGGTTAAAGTAACTTTCGATAATTCTAGGAAGATCTTTGACCTCGACTTTCCCGAAGTCACTCTAGAGCGTGTAGTGCACCGCGATGGACTTAATGAATATTTGATTAATGGAAGCCAGGTGAGACTCAAGGATGTTTTGGAGCTTCTCTCGAGTGCTCACATTGGTGCTTCAGGTCATCACATTATTTCTCAAGGCGAGGCAGACAAGGTGGTGAGCGCGAACCCTAAGGAGAGGAAAGCGATGGTTGAGGATGCTCTCGGTCTCAAACTCTATCAATACAAGAGGATTGAGAGCGACCGAAAGCTTAAAAAGACTTTCGAAAACATTGCTCAAGTGGAAGCCTTAAGGAAGGAGATTGCACCACACCTTAAATTCCTACAGAAGCAGGTTGAGAAGCTTGCTAAGACCGAGAGCTTGCGTGAAGAGTTGGTGAAGCTCGCTCAAGAATATTTCAAACGAGAGGATGTTTATATTCACACTACTAAGGAAGAAATTAACGCAGAACGCCTACCACTCACCGATGCGCTGGGTAAGTTAGAGAAGGAGCTTTCCGATGCCAAGAATATTCTTGCCGAAGCTGGGAAGAAGGAGAAGAAGGAATACCTAATCTTAGAATTAGAGAAGGAGCTCTCGCACACTAGAGCACTTAAGGACTCTGCTTCCCGCGAGCTTGGCAAGGTCGAAGGGCTCATCGATGCGCAAGAGGGTATTGTGAGAAAGCAGGAGGAGCTCGCACAGTCCGA
>JAIFWL010000065.1 GCA_019661845.1 Candidatus Parcubacteria bacterium | reverse complement strand
AAATTTAAGCCTCTCTTATGGTAGCAGTGCTGCTTCCGTATATTTATTTGCTGCGCTCCAGATCATCCACGAGGTAAGGCCGGAGTCGTAAGTAGCCTGCATTTGGGCTCGCACCTTGTCAGGTCCATAAGTTGCACCGAGGTTGAAATCTTGTATCCATGGGCGAAGTTTCGATGGAGTAGTGGTGGCAAGACCCATCGAGATATTTAAGATCTGCTCTCGCCTCTTACCTTCAGACATCGCAATATGGATCACTTCGTAAGGATGCTCGGCAGGGTTAGCGAAACCATTCCAAGTAGCTGGATAGTGTGATGGATAGACCATTGGGTCAATGTAGTCGAAGTATGGCAAGGCCTTCTCAAGTACTTGGCCGATACCCATGTCTTCCTGAATAGTGGTTGTCATGCCGAATAAGTCTGCAGAAGTTTTAACTCCTAGATCTTTCAAATGTTGGTGGAGGTAGATGAAGAAAGTTTCCAACCTATCGGCCTTGCTGAAGTAAACAGTGGTAGAGGAATTACTCCAAGAGTAATTCGCATCTTTCATATTGCCATCAGATGGATAGCGCACGTAGTCGTAATTCAATTCATCGAAGCCAATAGCGTATGCTTGTTTAGAAATGTCGACGATGTAATCCCAGTATGGAGTGGCGCCAACATCAATAAATGCTAGACCCTTATTATCCTTCCATACCCCACCGGTACTCAGACTCTTTACCGCCAGTTCTGGGAAGAGGCTTGTATAAGCAGGATCTTGGAAGACCGAGATGCGACCTATTACATAAATATTGCTCTGGTGAAGTGAAGCGATAAATTCCTTAAGATCTGAGACGACGCAGCCTTTGCGATTCTCTGGTTTAGGTAAATTATTAGGGAAGCTTACGGTACCCGTATAATCCTTGATATCTATTACTATCGAGTTGAGCTCTGTCCTCTCTATAAGCGCCTTCAACTGCTCGCGCCACGAAGGAGTGCCTGCAACACACGAGGTCATATATATAGACTTCATCTGCTCTGGAGTAGCGAGGTGCACGACCGGTGGCGGAGGTGGGGGTAAGTCGCTGGCTGCGGCGAACTGCTCTCCAGGCAAGGAAGTTACCTTGTAATTTACATTAGCGAATGGTGAGAACTGCCAGATAAGAAACAAAATGAAAAGGAGCGAGATCGCTCCCGTCCAAATGTATGCCGCTTTCAGTCCGAACATATTTTATAGAGTTGGTTCTTCTGGCTCGCCTGGGTTCAAATTAAGGTCCGTCACACGACGACCCGGCTGACCAGTCTTTGGATAAATGTCTGTCACTCTCTTCGCTTGGCGGGCATGGGCCTTCGCCTTCAAACTCATCTTCCTGTCGATGGTGGACCAGATAGAGATGAGGACAATAGCGAGGCCAGAGAGGATAGCGAGGAACGATTCCCACGATTGTGGCAAGCCGTCTAGAATATGGATAAGCACCACGAAAGCACCCAAACTCATGATGATTTTATTCTTCGGCATGGAATTATTATAGCAGAAACGGTATCCACAGACCTACAGTTTTGTGCGCGTGCCAGGGTTCGAACCTGGGACCTACCGAGTATCAGTCGATTGCTCTACCAACTGAGCTACACGCGCTTGTCATGCCGAAGCTTCATGCGAAGGCTGGCAATCGAACATCACAATACCAAAAACTTGGTCCTTAGACAAACGAAAAGGGTCCGCGGTCTTTCGACGCGAACCCTTCAAACTTACCCACCGAACGTGCAGAGGATGCGTATGAGCACTCCTGTGTGAAGCGCCGCCAACGAGACGGGCATGATGAAGTCGGAGTTCTTGCGATCCTTAGGACGCAAGTAGACGACCGCCACACCGATGCACGTTGCGATGCTCCAGCAAAGCCACGGGAGCACTCTCTCACCGCTCGGATCCTTGAAGAACGGGACGAATCCCACCGCCACCGCTGCAATGACGCAGAAGTTGGCGTACTTCGCAGACCCGACTTTCCAGATCACCACGGCGACGAACGCCGAGGCCAAGAGGAATGAGTTCGTGTAGGTGATGTTTTGGAAAACTCCACCCATGGAAGCCGCGACCATGAACGTAATCACCGCGGCGACCGCTCCAGCTTGAGACAACATGGCTTTCACCTTGTCGCCAGTCTGCTGTCGGTAGGTCACGGCGTTGAGCACCGCCAACGCACCCCAGATCGCCCAGGGTACAAGATTCGGTCGTGTGACTCCGGAGAGCACCGCCGAATTGTACAACGCGTAGGCGACGAGATGCATCACGCTTGCCATTGAGGCAAGCCTGCGAGCTATCTTATCCACTGGCTGCCTCCTTAAGGCATGAAGATCTTACCTGTTGTTATCTTATCATATTTTAGTATATTTGTCAAATACCCTTTTGTTATTTAAATATCCAGTTCTTACAAATCAAAACCACCCTTACGGGTGGTTTTGATTGTATTGCTCTCTCTATTGCTCCGTTCCGGACTTTCCCGTTGGCCAACCACTTTTAGGACGCGTGGTGGTGTCCTCCTGCATAGCTTTACGCGACGCAGGAATCGACTCTATAAGCATATCTTTTCAGATAGCATTTTCTAATTGAATTACTCCACGAGCAGCTTCCGCTACCCGTGCCTTGTTACGACTTACTCCCTGTCAATGAGCTTACCGTGGTGCCGCGATGCGACGCTTCGGGTATTCCCATCTCCCTTGAGTTGACGGGCGGTGAGTACAAGACTTGAGAACGTATTCACCGCGGTATAGCTGACCCGCGATTACTAGCAATTCCAACTTCATGGGGTCGAGTTGCAGCCCCCAATCCGAACTGACGCACCTTT
>JAIFWL010000064.1 GCA_019661845.1 Candidatus Parcubacteria bacterium | reverse complement strand
GGAGACACTGCGCAGAAGTTTAATAATACTTTCGGCGAAGCTTTCAAACTTCCTGAACCGATGATTGTAACCAATGTAGCTACTGTGCCAGGAACAGACGGGCAGAAGATGAGTAAGAGTTACGGCAACACCATCCCACTCTTCGCTACTGATGAGGAGATTGATAAGGCAGTGATGGGTATTGTCACAGACTCTGGATCAGATGTACCGACCAATGTGTATGCTATTCATGCACTACTTCGCAACAAGAATGATCTTGAAGTAATTTATGCAGAGAACAAGGGTGAGTACAAGAAGTTGAAGGAACTCCTTGCGGAAGATTTGAAAGCATTTATCCGCCCAATGCGTGAGAGGAGACAAGCTCTCGAGGAAGATAAGGACGCCGTGCTTGAAGTGTTGAAGGCTGGTGGCAAAGTGGCTCACGAGCGAGTGGAGAAGAAGATGGAAGAGGTGAGGAAACTTGTAGGGCTCAAATTATATTAAACATGAATCGAACACTTATAAAAGATTTGAAGGATATGGTAGGGCAGGAGGTTAGTATTTCGGGCTGGATAGATGTGCGACGTGACCAAGGCAAGATGATCTTCATAGATATCCGAGATGTTTCCGGCAAGGTGCAGTCCGTGGTGCTTCCTAATGCAGAAGCGATGGAGACTGCAAAGCAAGTGCGTCCAGAGTGGGTGGTTGAGGTGAGGGGTAAGGTCAATGAGCGCCCAGAGAAGAACCGTGTAGAGGGAGTAAACGGTGGCATCGAGCTTGAGGTACTTCATATAAATGTTTTAAACGAGGCTGAGACTCCAGCTATAGATGTAAGTGGAGATGGCAGAGAGATTAACGACGAGCATCGCTTAGAACACCGCTACCTAGACCTACGTCGTCCAAGAATGCAGAAGAATATCCAGATGCGTCACAAGGTGGCGAAGTTTATCCGTGACTTCCTAGACCGTGAGAATTTCTTAGAAATAGAAACACCATTCCTCACCAAGTCGACTCCTGAGGGCGCGCGCGACTATATCGTGCCAGCAAGACTCTACCCGGGGAACTTCTACGCTCTTCCACAATCACCTCAACAGTACAAGCAACTCCTCATGGCCTCTGGCATGGAGCGATACTTCCAGATAGTGCGATGTATGCGTGATGAAGACACTCGCGGTGATAGGCAACCAGAATTTACTCAGCTAGACCTTGAGATGAGCTTCGTCACTCAAGAAGATGTTATGGCTTTAAATGAGCGACTACTTATAGAAATAGTAACGAAGCTCTATCCAGAGAAGAGGATTCAACAAACACCATTCCCTAGAATTACTTATAAAGAAGCAGTGGAGAAGTATGGTAGTGATAGACCAGATGTTCGTGAGGATAAGAATGATCCAAACTTACTTGCCTTCGCTTGGGTTATCGACTTCCCATTCTTCGAGAAGGCCGAAGGGGAGAGGAGTGAATGGACATTTACTCATAACCCATTCTCCTCTGCGATACCTGCACATACTGAGGGGCTTAAGAATAAGGAAAAGATCGGTGAGATAGTGACAGCGCAGTACGACATTGTACTCAACGGTTATGAGATTGGTGGAGGCAGTATTAGGAATCATAATCCAGAGCTTCTTAAGAGTGTGTTTGAAATACTTGGTTACTCAGCAGAGGAGATCGAATCTAACTTCGGTCATATGCTTAAGGCTCTCGCTTCCGGGGCTCCACCACATGGGGGTATTGCATGGGGCTTCGACCGCTTGATGATGCTCCTACAAGGTGAGGCCAATATCCGCGAGGTTATAGCCTTCCCTAAAACTGGTGAAGGTAAGGACCCCATGATGCACTCTCCATCTGAAGTATCTGACAAACAACTCAGAGAACTGCACATAGAGGTCAAGAAGCCAAAAAATTAAATTCTCGCATTTTCTTATTCTGAAGTTCTCAAGAACACCGGAATAGATATTGGGAAAATATTATTGTTGCGTTACTGCTGAGTTTGGAAATTAGACCATAAAAATTTGTTGAAATGGAGATGAACTTTTGCTATTCTTTTGGTTGCCAAATCACATAGGTGCGAGTGCGGTGAGCATTACTAAGCGAATAGATTCCGAGAATTCTACCTCGACTGTGAGGTATTTTCTTTGCGAGAAAATCTATTGTCGCGCTTCATTACACATTACAAGTTAGCCTAAATGCATGAATAATATAAGAAAATTCTTCCCTAAAGTTTACTCAATCTCAAGTTACGCTGCTTTCGCAGGTATCTTCCTCGCGCTCTTACAAGTACCAGCTAGGACCAACAGTTTGCAAGCTCCACTTCAAGCCTCTTATGTAGAAGCAGGGAAGATTGACCTTAAGAATGAGATGCCAGCCATTACCGAGGAATTCTTCGGCGAGAAGGCTTATGCTGCAGAAACTTCAGACATGATTGATAAGAAGGTGGCCTTCGTAAGCTCGCGTAATGCTTATCCAGCATCTCTAGCTGTGATCCAGAAGCATGAAGATACTATTAAGCAGAAAGCCGCGGAGAATGGTGTGCCAGAGGATGTGGCCATAGGTGTGGGCTTGCTTGAGAATGGTGGTTCAGAAACTGCTAAGAGTCCAGCTGGTGCTCTCGGCGTCTTCCAACTCATGCCTTCTACTGCAAGAAGTCTCGGCCTTACGGTAAATAAGAATGTCGATGAGAGGAAGAATCCAGAGAAGAATATTGCTGCAGGTATGAAGTATCTCCGTGCGAACTTCGACCGTTTCGGCGACTGGGGTCTTGCTACTTGGGCTTACCACGCAGGTGAAGGCAATGTAGCCAAGGCGCTTAAGATTTATGCGAAGGCCAACCAAGGTATCAC
>JAIFWL010000063.1 GCA_019661845.1 Candidatus Parcubacteria bacterium | reverse complement strand
GGAAAAGGATAATATCGGAACATAGCGCAACTTTCACAAAGGAGTAGCGGGTGATTCACTTTATTGCTGCGGACTACGGTCCCAGCAAGGCGTTGGAAATGGTCGCCGAGGAGATTCGCCGAGCGAGCGTTCGGACCCTTCTTAACCTCATGGGGGTAGAAGGCGCTCCAGTCGCTCCCGAGACCAGCATGCTGGTTTCCGGCATGGCATTCACTGCTACAGGAGCCACCAAGGAGATCACTGCCATTAACCAGGCGATCTCCCAAGGCATCCCTGTCGCGCTGTATGCCGACACCTTCGACTGTGCCGGACGCGAATGGTTCGAAGGAGTGAGGGAAAAGATCAACATCCTTTTTACTCCCACCAAGGGTGAGAGCAAGAAGGCGGAAAATCTTTTCCCGCATTCCAACATCATCGCGACCGGCAATCCTCTCTGGGAAGCTAGCGTCTTCCCTAACACAAGGAGAGCAGAAATTCGCACCCAGCTGGAAATCCCAGAGGGTACGAAACTCTTGTTCTCCCCTCTCCGCAAGGAGACCGAGCTCAACGAGCGATGTGGCCTTCAGAGCGGATCCGACTATCTACGACGCTCTGATCTCCTCTATCGACGGATTCCTTTCTGGTACGCCGGCAAAGGACATCCTGCCGGGAGTCGACGTCGTGGTAAGTTCGGCCTCGGGTGTGGCGATCGAAGCCATCTACCAGAGAGTACCCACGATCGACATCCTGACCGAGAAGGTCATGGATGAGGTCGAGAGACTCCACCGACGCCGAGTCTGGCAACCTGTCGAGGATGGGGCGTCGATCAAGGTCACGAACGAGCAGGAGCTCCTTCAGACTTTGGAGCAAATGTTCTCGCTCACTCCACAGAGGAGGGTAATGGTAGAGGCGCAAGCAATAGCCTACCCATTGCCAGTCGGACCAGGAGCGGCTGCGAAGAAGATGGCTGGATTTATCCAGCGGTACCGGCAGTATCGGTACCAAGAGTAGAAAACAGTAAGACTGGGGCGCTCACCGGAGCGCTCCTTTTAATTAAATTGTTTAGAAACTAGAGGAGACATCTCCTTAAGCTTAGAAACTAGTGTCTTGAAAACCTCTGGAGAAAGAGCTTGTGATCCATCACAAAGAGCCTTACTTGGATTGTCATGTACCTCTACGATGATGCCATCAGCTCCCACAGCGCAAGCAGCTAGAGCAAGTGCTGGCACGATGTCACTACGGCCTGCTGCATGACTCGGATCCACGATGACTGGCAAGTGAGTCATCTTCTTCAGTACCGGTACAGCTGAGAGATCTAGGGTAGCACGAGTGGCTGTTTCGAAAGTTCTAATACCTCTTTCACATAAAATAACTTCCTTATTTCCTCCTTTTAAAATATATTCAGCTGCACCTAGTAATTCCTCGAGAGTAGAGCCCATACCGCGTTTAAGAAGGATGGGTTTACGAATTTTACCGAGCTCTTTAAGCAGAGTGAAGTTCTGCATATTGCGTGCACCTACTTGGAGGATATCAACATGGTCTACAAACTTTGGTATATCGCGAGCATCCATAATCTCAGTGATAACACCCATGCCTAAAGGTCGTGCAATCTCCCCTAAGTACCCTAGACCTTCTTCCTCAAGACCTTGGAAGCTGTATGGAGAGGTTCGAGGTTTATACGCCCCACCTCGCAAAATATTTACCCCCGACTCATGTACTCTCTCGGCAATACTCTTGAGTTGATCCTTACTCTCTACAGCACATGGACCAGCCATAACGGTAAAGGTCGATGAGCCGATGAGAGTATTACCGACTTTTATCTCGGTGTTGTGGCCATCCTCAGCACGTGAAGCTAGAGGATAAGAGGATTTTCTTGTTTCTTCGGTCATATCGATATTATATAGAGAGAAATGCTTGGAGCCTATCCACAACCCATTGGCTACCATTTTTATACGGATCGCCAAAGTATCTCTCTCGTAAGTCCTTAATTGTTCCCAGAGGTACCGAATGAGCCTCTAGAATTTTCTCTATAAACTCCTGCGGATTCTCGGCAAAGAAGGGGTGCTTGTCACCATATTCCCTTAAGTCATAGTAATCTCCCCACTTTTTCGTAGAGTAAAATATTGGGATCTTAAACTGGATGAGTGCCTCCAAGACACTAGTGCTATATGAACCTACTACAACGTCACACTGGCCAATAGCGTCATTGATACCTTGCCTAATAATTTTATTACTATCAAATGCCTGCAGAATATCTGGATGATTATTCTTCAACCAGATTTCAAAACTATCACGATATGGTCGGAAGGTTATATAGAGAGAGATACTTTCATTATTGAGAAGAGCTTTTAGATAAGGTAGGACCTCTTCTGGTACAGCTACGCCTTCAGAGACAAAGAGTACTCTGGGTTTATCCTTGGATACTTGTTCTACCTTTAACGTAGATTTCTCTAGAGGCCTCATTGGTCCAGAGACCGCAAGCTGCTCTGGCTTATAAGCCTGACTATACTTAATGAAGTGCTCACGCCACCATTCACTCCACACTCCGTAGAGGTCAACAGACAAGGTTCTCTCCCCATCGAAACCTGGCATGAAGTCGTAAATGTTGTAATAGCGGGAAGAAACTCCATGCAGAATACCAACACTAGGAATGTTATTGAGTTTACAACCAAGAACAGTGTGGAAGCTGCGCTCTGAAGCTGCTGGGATACAAGCAGCCTTAGTGCCTATAACTTTTAAAATCCATTTCATCATGCGTATAGCCCAGATATCATCGTAGACACCGAGTAAGTATTGAGTGGAAACCAGCAATTTAAATCGTCTTTCTGGATTAGATTCCTGAGTAACCAAATGGTTACCGAATTTTTCACGAGCACGAGTGTGGCCACCACTTATAACACTGGCGAAACGTGCTACAAAGACCACTGCTTCAGAATACACAACTGGTCGACCTCTCTTAAAAGCATGGGAGATAACCTTAGACCAGGGCTCAAGACCACGGATAAATTCTACAAAAGGCATGCCCCTCTTCCTTAACTCCTCATAAATAAACTTCATGCGGAAATCATAATCCTTGCCTTGATCGAACTTGTCTCCGGTATAAACTATGGTGCTAATTTTCTTCACTGCCAAAATAGGTAAAGAAATTGCCGTGATAAGTATCTGAATCAACACTCCAAATGGCAGTGAGGATGGGCCCTTGAATCCTCGCTCAAGTAAAAATTCCATCCCTATGCCATAAGCCTCTAAGTAACAGGTAAAGAGGCTACGATATGGTGCTTTGTAAAAAGTGACGTGGTGAAAATTGTGAAGATACTTGAGTAACTTCTTATACTGAGTAAACGGAAGGCAGAAGTAGTGGAAGATATTACTACAATTAAGCCACCATCTCCCC
>JAIFWL010000062.1 GCA_019661845.1 Candidatus Parcubacteria bacterium | reverse complement strand
AAGAGAAGGAAATTTGATTTGACACAATAGCTTTATGTATATCGTTATAGGTTTAGGCAATCCGAGTGAAGAATATTCACACACGCGACACAATACAGGACGTATGGCCGCTGACTTTCTCGCAGAGAAAGTCAGCGGTATCAAGGTACTCGTGCCAGATACATTCATGAATCACTCAGGTTCCTTCGTCGCTAAAGCTATGAAGGACAAGAAGTTGGTCAAAAAATTAATTATCATTTACGATGACCTCGACTTACCACTCGGCACAATTAAAATTTCGTATGACAGAGGCTCAGGCGGACATAACGGCCTTGAGTCAGTGATCAAGGCACTTAAGACTCGCGAGTTTATTCGCATTCGTGTCGGCATTGCTCCTACTATGCCATCGGGCAAGATGAAGGCGCGTCCACATGGCGGTAAAGAATTGGAAAACTACATTCTAACGGACTTCAAGAAGCCCGAGATGGAAAAGTTGAAAAAAGTTTTCAAAACTATCACCACCGTAGTCGAAATGATTAAAGACGAAGGCCTCACCCAAGCTATGACCGAATTTAATTCATAATTATGCGAGAAATAGAAGTAAAACTTAAGGGAAGTAACTTTGAAGAGCTTGAGAATAAGCTTAAGGAGAAAGGTTGTATGCTCTCGGAGCCCATTAGCCAACACGATACCATCTACGCTCTTAAGGGTTCTACAAATGAGTTTAGTCAGGCGAGTGAAGGAGATGTGGTTATTCGTATTCGTCGGATGAAAGACAAGGCGCAACTTACTCTTAAGCAACAGCGTTCAAGAGAGGGAGATAGTATGGAGTATGAGACGGAGGTAGCAGATCCAGAAGCAATGCATAAAATTCTAGAGACTCTTAGCTGGTATCCAGTGGTTGAAGTACGGAAGGTGCGTCGTAAGGGGAAATTCGGTTCGTATGAAGTGTGTCTTGATGAAGTAGAGAGGCTCGGCACTTTCGTAGAGCTTGAGAAGTTGTGTGAAGATAACGCAGATCCAGAAATGGTACGTGAAGAATTGTTTAAGGAATTAGAATCACTAGGCTTATCTAGGAATGATGAAGAAACTCGGGGTTACGATACGCAAGTCTTCCAGTTAGGTAAGTAAAAATCCTGCAACACCGGGTGTTGCAGGATTTTTACTTACCTTTCTTTCCTAATTTATTTCTTATCGACGAAACTCAAGGCCATCTTCTGCTCCTTAGGATCGAAGAGCGTGATCTTGAAGTTGTAAGTCTTACCCATCTCAAGAGTCTGACGGAGTTTGTCCTCTGAGCCGAACTCGGAGATGTGTACTAAGCCAGCGACGCCTTCCTCAATAGAGGCAAGTGCACCGTGCTTGTTGAACTTGATGACCACACCTTGCACCATGTCATCCTTCTTATACTTCTTCTCCGCTTCTCTCCAAGGATTTTCCTTCAAGGCCTTAATCGAGAGGGAGATCTTGTCATCCTTGATCTCAATAACTTTCACACGGACCTTCTCACCGATCTTAAACATTGTTTTAGGATTCTCTACCAAGCCCCAATCAATTTCAGAGATGTGCACAAGGCCTTCGAACCCTTCCTCAAGCTTCACAAAGACGCCGAAGTCTACAAGCCCAGTAACTTCACCAGTCAGTTCATCACCAAGAGCGTAACGAGAGATGATGTTCTCCTTATCCTTAGTCTCAGGACTCTTCTCCGAGAAGATGAGTTTGCCTTCCTTAGGATTAGCACCGATGATCATGACAGAGAGCTTCTCACCCACGAGCTTCTTCAACTCATCGAGGATCTTGTCCTTGTCACCATCGGAAATGCGAGGATAGTGCTCTGGCTTAAGCTGACTTGCTGGGAGGAATCCAGTAATACCTTGCCAATTTATGATGAGTCCACCCTTGTTCGCATCTGTAATAGGGAGCTCGAAGACACGGTTCTCACGGATAGCGTCCTCAGCCTCATTCCAGATGATTGCTTGGCGAGCTTCCTTGAGAGAAATTTCGATATAACCTTCCTTGCCACCAATGCCAACTACCTTACCAGCGACAATGTCGCCGACATTTACCTTCTTGATAATGTCGCGAGCATTCATGAACTCACGGCCATAGATAATACCCGTACCGAATGGCGGTAGGTCTATGTAGAGTGCACCCTTGTCAATCGAGATGACTGGTCCCTCGACCAAGTCGTCGATAGCTGGGGGAGTAGGGATCTTTTCTAAGTAAGCTTGGCTAGCTAAATCAGCTTCACTAGCTTGTGGAGCTTTAGCTTTCTTTAATTCCTTCACCTCTTCTTTTTTAAGCTCCGAAGCTTCCGAAGCTTCTTCTTTCTTCTTACGTCCAAATAATGCCATTTTGTTAGATGCCGCTTCCGGTCCCCGTGAGATTTCTGAATGGTTGCCGTATCTCACGGGGGATAACAGAATCGGTTGCTAATAAAGAACGGGGAAATACTAGCACAAATCTTAGGAATGTAAAAGGGTCGCGGCGAGAGTTCGCCGCGACCCAGTAATTCCTTACTCACATACCCAGGCTTGTGTGGGGGAGCTTCACGAGCACACAGCTTCCGCCGATAGGGATTGATACTCCTTGTCGGAGGACAACGGTACACACGCCACCCGTGTTGGTGTCGATGTGGAGATTCTCGATCGACACCAGACCCTCTGTCCATATGGGGGACTTCGGGTCAGAGAATAGAGGGGGCGGACTACCTTGGAAGACCTTGAACATCAGCCGCTCGTTCTCCTCGAGTGGCCTGGAGAAGAACATCTCAGGCGCGGGCAGGAGTTCCCTCCGACTGACTACGATCCTCGAGATGTTTGACGGCAGGAGAATGTGACTGAGTCGGGGGAAGAGCGGTTCCCC
>JAIFWL010000061.1 GCA_019661845.1 Candidatus Parcubacteria bacterium | reverse complement strand
TCTTGTCGGAGAGCACAGCATAAGCCTCGCTCGCTTCCTTAAACTTAGCTTCATCTCCCCCACTCTTGTCGGGGTGATACACGTGAGCAAGCTTCCTAAAAGCCTTCTTGATCTCCTCCTCACTCGCATCCTTATTGACTCCTAGAATCTTGTAATAATCTTTCATCGCGTGGCTATTCTAACAAACCAAAGCTTATTTGACAATTTTTTAATTTGTATTAGTGTATGAGATGGAGGTTCGAGTGAAATCGTTAACGCACATCGCCATGGGCAACAAGTGGAACACGAACTCCACAGTAAGCTTTATTCTTGGAACGGTGGAAGAGGTCGTTTCTATCCTGCGTGGAGCGGGGTGGAATGGCGACTACACCAACTCAGGCGCATCTCTCGAGAAGGATGGTGTCTGGATCATGCTGGAGCAGACATCATTGTTCGAGACTGCGGAGGAGGCTCTGCAGAGTCTATTCTTTTCCAGCTAGAAAGTCTCCTTGTTCCAACCACGAAGGCGCGGCCATGCATATCCATGCAAGGTCGCGCGCTTTTTTATTTAGTTTCTGAGTTTGTCCAAAGCCCGGCTTTGGACATTCTGAGATAGCGCGTTTTTATGGGCTATATTTGCGAAGCTTTATTTAGTCTCTGCGTCTTTGATGTCTGGGTTCTCGTTGGAGTTTGGTGCTTGTTCATTGGGATTTGCAGATTCAGCCCCCGGCTGAGTCTGCTTACTCATCCACTCACCAATCTTTGAGAGTTCGGTTGAGAGTGCTTCAGTAGCTGGCTTCAAGGATTCGAGAGAGTTAGAATCCTTAACTTTCTTCAACTCTTCGATCTTCGCATTTACTCCACTCTTAATATCTTCTGGAACTGTCGGAGCATCTTTCAAAGCCTTCTCCGCGGTGTAGATAAGTTGCTCGGCAGTGTTCTTAGCATCTACGAGTTCCTTCTTCTTACTGTCTTCAGCAGCATTTGCTTCAGCGTCCTTTTGCATCTTCTCTATCTCATCCTTCGAGAGACCGGATGAAGCTTCGATCCTAATACTTTGTTCCTTACCAGTAGTCTTGTCCTTGGCCTTCACATTCAAAATACCGTTTGCATCTACGTCGAAGGTAACCTCAACCTGTGGCATACCGCGCGGTGCTGGAGGAATGCCGTCGAGGATAAACCTGCCAAGACTCTTGTTATCACTTGCCATCGCTCGCTCACCTTGAACGATATGAATCTCAACAGAGGTCTGATTGTCTGATGCAGTAGAGAAGGTTTGTGACTTAGCAGAAGGGATAGTCGTATTCTTCTCAATCAACTTCGTAGCTACTCCACCCATAGTTTCAATACCAAGTGAGAGTGGGATGACATCGAGGAGGAGCACATCCTTCACATCACCAGCGAGGATGCCTCCTTGGATAGCGGCGCCGAGAGCCACCACTTCATCAGGGTTAATACTCTTGTTCGGTTCCTTGTTGAAGAACTTCTTCACCGCATCTTGGAGCGCTGGCATGCGAGTCTGCCCGCCAACGAGAATGACTTCATCAATCTGATCAATCTTAAATGGCGAAGCCTCTACCGCGCGCTTGGTAATAGCCATAGCGCGATCGACAAACTCCTGTGCAAGTTCCTCGAGCTTGGCACGAGTCATCTTCATCAAGAGGTGGCGAGGTCCTGAAGCATCTGAAGTGATGAATGGGATATTGATCTCGGTCTCTGTAGCAGTCGATAATTCGATCTTCGCCTTCTCTGCGGCTTCGTCGAGTCGCTGAAGAGCAAGTGCATCACTTCGTACATCAATACCACTCTCCTTCTTAAACTCTTCTGCAATGTAGTTAAGGATCTTCTGATCAATATCCTTACCACCCAAGTGTGAGTCGCCGTCGGTACTCTTAACCTCAACCACATCATCACCTACTTCGAGTATTGAGATGTCGAAGGTACCTCCACCGAAGTCGAAGACAGAGATCTTCTCATTCTTCTTCTTATTAAATCCGTATGCGAGAGCTGCTGCAGTAGGCTCGTTGATGATGCGCTTCACCTCAAGACCAGCGATCTGACCGGCATCCTTGGTAGCTTGGCGCTGTGAGTCGTTGAAGTAGGCTGGTACTGTGATGATCGCTTCAGTCACCTTCTCCCCCAATCTAGCTTCTGCATCGGCCTTCAACTTCTGGAGAATGACTGCGGAAATTTCTTCCGGCCTTTGATCCTTGTCACCCAACTTCACCACTACTCCGCCATTCGTACCTTCCTTAATCTCGTAAGGTACGGTGGCCTTATCCTTCTGCACTGCTGGATCAGCATAAGTGTGACCAATGAAGCGCTTGATGCCGAAGACAGTATTCTTAGGATTCGTTACTGCTTGGCGCTTGGCTAAGAGGCCGACGAGTCGCTCGCCAGTTTTAGAAACTGCGACGATAGATGGAGTGGTGCGAGCACCTTCGGCATTTTCAAGAATTTTAGGCGCGCCGGCTTCCATCACCGCTACAGCAGAGAAAGTTGTTCCAAGATCAATTCCAATTATTTTTGCCATAATTTTATTCCTTAAATTCTCCTATCCGCACCTTGGCGGGTCTGATAATTTTCCCCGATAGTATATAACCTTTTTGTACAACTTCAAGAATTTTGTGATCCTCTCCCTCATCCTTCGTTTCAATGACTCCGATCGACTCGTGTCGCCGTGGGTCGAAGGGGTGACCCTTAGGATTATCTTCTTCTAACCCATTTGCCTTGAGTATCTGTATAAGCTGGCGGTAAATCGCTTCAAGCTCCTTATTCCCATGAGGGAGTGACAGTTCGAAGCTGTCGAGTACGGGCATGAGCTGCTCTATCATGTCACTCTTAGCAAACTTCATGAACTCGAGCTTCCTCC